>JAGFXN010000250.1 GCA_017861215.1 Deltaproteobacteria bacterium
ATGCGGTTGATGCCATCACCACTGTTGTCCGCCCCTGCAGCGCAGCATCATTATGCAGGCGGTGCAGCGCTTCGGCCAGGAGCTCTTTCTCGATCTCCTGCCGCTCCCGGTTGGCGGCATCAAGTTCTGCGGCAAGAGTATCTGCTGCCGCACTGTCGGCAGAGAGGAGGAGCTCCACTCCCCGCAGGGCGTCATCAAGTCGTCCGGCGGCGTTAATCCTTGGCGCCAGCCTGAAGCCGACATCGGTTGCCGTTACTTCGGCAGTGATCGCTGCCACCCGTTTCAGCGCCTTGACGCCCGGTCTTGCCGAACCAGTGAGTTCTTGCAGACCAAAGGCCGCAATGATCCGGTTTTCGCCGACCAGCGGCACCAGGTCGGCAATGGTTCCCAGGGTCACCAGGTCAAGATACTTGCGCAGATTCGGTTCGGCAGCCGCTGCAAAATGACCAAGGGTACGCATGCTGCTGCGCAGGGCAATTGCCAGCTTGAAGGCGAGGCCGACGCCGGCAAGTTTTTTGAAAACGGCATTACAACCGGGTTGCAGCGGGTTGATGACGGCCAGCGCTTCGGGCATGATTTCGCCTGGAGTGTGGTGGTCGGTGATAATGAGATGCGCTCCTTGCAGTAGCCGGCTTCGACAAGGGAGGTGATGCCGCAGTCGACAGTAATCATCAGGGTCGCCCCCAGACTGACAGCTTCATCAACCCCCTCCCGGGAGAGTCCGTAGCCTGTTTCCAGGCGCCGCGGGATGACATGGCAGGCTGGTATGCCGACTTCCCGGAAAAAAGAGACGAGCAGGGCAACCGCAGTCACGCCGTCCACATCATAATCACCATGCACGCAGACGGTTTCACCGCGCTCTTTGGCCGCCAGGAGACGCAACACGGCTTCTGCCACCCCTTTTGTCTCCAGAGGGTCACGAAGCTGTGCCAGCGAAGGGTGGAGAAATTCCTCCGCCTGCAGTTTTGTGTCAAGCCCTCTTGCGACAAGCAGCCGGGCATGAAGCAGCGGCAAGGCAAGCTCCCTTGCCAGTCTGCCGACAGTCGCTTCATCGACCGTTTTTAGGTGCCAGCGCCGCTTTGATGCAATCTTCATGGCGTATCCCCAGCCCTGATGAACAGGACATGTGCGTTGCCGCAGCCATTTGCTGCCGGAAAAGCGCGGAGAATGACTGCGGACCTGCTAAAAAAAATCCCCGCATGTAGCGGGGATTTTACTGCTATTTCCAGCCTCCGGCAGCAGGTTTTCCTCTGCCGGCCTTGAGCTCGTCAACCTTTGCCTTGACCTGCTGCCCTTGCGGGCTCGTGGAATCGATGGCAAGGTATCGCTCCCATGCGGCAATGGCCTTATCATTCTGCTTCAGGTCATAGGCATAGGTGATGCCAAGATTGAAGAGAGACTGGACATGTTTCGGATCAAGTTTGCTCGCTTTTTCGAAGTTATCTATAGCCTTGTCGAAAAGCCCCATCTTCCGGAACATGACCCCCTGGTCGGTAAGGACATTTGGCGTGTTCTGATGGTTCGGGTCGATGGCGAGGGCCTTGGCGTAGGCATTGACTGCCTTTTGCGGCTGATCGGTATCAAAGTAATCATTGGCGAGCTGCACCCATGCCTGGTAATTGTTGGGCTCCTGGGCAACGATCTTCTCAGCTTGTGCAATCCGCTGGGTGTAGTCGGCAGGTGAGCCGCTTCCCATGGGGATTGCCGGCTGGGGAGCCCCCCCCTTGTTCTTGTTGCTCATGCTGAAAATCAGAAAACCGCCAAGCAGACCGACCAGAAGTGCGACAATGACAAAGACAAGATTTTCCTGTTTCACGGATAGCTCCTCTCTACGCTTTTGCCTTGAGGCCGCGCTCTTCCCAAAGGGAGACAATCGGGCTTGCCACAAAGACGGATGAGTAGACACCGACCACAATACCTATTACCAGTGCAAAGGCGAAATTATGAATCACTTCGCCGCCGAACAGGAAAAGTGAACACGCTGCCAGGAAGGTTGTCAACGAGGTTATTATGGAGCGGGAAAGCACTTCATTGATACTTCTGTTAAAGATATTGTGCATCGACTCCTTGAGATTCTTGTGCAGATTCTCCCGGATCCGGTCAAAGACTACCACGGTATCGGTAAGGGAATAGCCGGCGATAGTAAGCACGGCGGTAATGAAGAGGAGGTCGATCTCTTTGTTCAGCACATAGAATACGGCGAACATGGCGAGGACGTCGTGCATCGTTGCAATGATGGCGCCGACCCCGAACTTGAAGTCGAAACGCCAGGCGATGTAGATGATAATGCCGATCAGGGAGATCAGGATGGCGGTCAGAGTATCCTTGCGGAGTTTATCGCCGACTGACGGACCGATTTCCGTCGAACTTTCGACGACGAACGCATTGCCGGGGAACTCCTTTTTAAAGACATCTTCAATGGTGTCGGCAACCTTGCCGGTGGCAAGAGTTGTTTTGCCGACCTTTACCAGCAGTTTGTTGCCGTCCTTGATGTCCTGCAGGGTGGCTTCCTTCAGATTATGCCTGGCCAGAGCTTCACGTGCTTTGTCCATGCCGATCGGCTGGCTGAACTTCAGCTGGAGAGCGGTGCCGCCGGAGAAATCGATACCCATGTTGGCAGCGCCCCGGGCCATCTGGATCATGCCGATAAGGCCGACGATCGAGATAATGGCCGAGATGATAAAAGAAACCTTCTTCATTCCCATAAAATCTATGTTTGTTTTGCCGATAATTTCCATTGATTTCCCCTGGCCCTGATAAACAGGATAAGTGCGTTATCTAAATCGTTCTCTGCCGGAAAAGCGCAGAAAATAATTTCCATCTTGCTTAAATGCTCAATTTCTTCACGGTCATACGTTTGAGGGCAAAGTCAAAGACCACTTTGGTGGCCACAAGCGAAGTGAACAGGTTGATGATGATACCGAGGCTGAGCGAGACGGCAAAGCCTTTTACCGGACCGGTGCCGAACTGGAAGAGAACGGCAGCGGTGATCAGCGTTGTCACGTGGGAGTCCATGATGGTAAGGAAAGCCTTGTCATAGCCCGCATCGACCGCTGCTATCGGCGGTTTGCCCAGGCGCAGCTCTTCGCGGATGCGCTCGAAGATAAGCACGTTCGAGTCGACCGACATGCCGATCAACAGGACGATAGCCGCGATGCCCGGCAGGGTCAGGGTAGCGCCGAGCGCTGCCAGCGAACCCATCAGGAAGATGACGTTCAGTAGCATGCCGTAATTGGCCACCAGGCCGCACGCCTTGTAGTAAACAGTCATGAAGACCACCACAAGACAGACGCCGATAAGTCCTGCCATCAGCCCCTTGTTGATTGAATCCTGGCCAAGGGACGGCCCGACGGTGACATTCTGGACTATTTTTACCGGTGCGGGGAGGGAACCGGCGCGAAGCACGATCGACAGGTCGGCGGCATCCTTGTCGGTGAAAGAGCCGGATATCTGGGCGCTGCCGCCGGAGATCCGCTCGCGAATGACCGGCGC
>JAGFXN010000251.1 GCA_017861215.1 Deltaproteobacteria bacterium
ATGCTGCGCGGCATCATGCAGTTCCCGCAAGTCGGGAACCGCCTGCCTCCAGACAGGATCGCCGACCTTGTTGATCAGATTGAAATAGTGCCTGGTAATTCTGAATGGATAACGCCCGGCTACAGCAGTCAGCGCCGCGACATCAAGATTGAACTTTTCAGCAAGTTCAACCGGGGAGACAATACTGTCGCGCAGTGATGTCTGCCAACTGCTTTTCATTCTGTTGACCCGCCGCCAAACTCCTTTTTCACGGCACCGCGCCACTCGGCAATCACGCCATCATAGTCAAGCCCGTAGTCACCCATAACCTTCTTCATCGCTTCAGCCGTCTTCATCCCGGTTCCAAGCTGCAGCAACAGTTCGGTCACTTTCGGCCAGCCATAGGCAGAAACCATGTGGTTGACGAACGAGTAACTCTGCTGGTAGGCAAGGGCAGCCCCCTTGCTGTCAAGCGCGGTAAAGCCGCCTTCAAGCCGGCTAAAATCGAGGTAATTGCCACTTTCTGCCGTCCTGGCCAATTCGGCAAGCGGATGGTTGAAGATTTTGCGCCCCTCAAGTTCGGCAAGCCCCTCGTTCAGCCAGGTGGGACAATTGCCATGGGTGATTTCCTGGACAACGACGTGGGTATATTCGTGAAAAAGAACCCCTTTCAACTGCTGGGAAAGCACCTCAGCGCCGCCGACCGGGAGCCTGATCTTCCCGTCGTACAGCCCTCCGGACCAGTCGGGACCGGCTGTCACGGTCCGGTAATCTTTTCTGGTATAGAGAATTACCGGGATGCGTCCGGTCGGGAAAAGCGAGAGATCCCGGCCGACGGTACTGTAGGCATCTTCAAGGGCGTCAAGGATATCTGCGGCAAGATGCGACTTCATTTCCGCATCATAGGAAATCACGAACCGTGAACTGAAACCCTTGTCCATGGTCTTTTCAACAGAGAGTTCGCGCCTGATCTTTTCCGCCATCTCCCTGGCAGCGATGAAATCGGCCTTCAGCCTGATTGCTTTTTCCAGAAAATCAAGCGCCGGCTGGAGATTGTCGTTGTCGTAGTCGATTTTTGCCAGGTAATAGAGAATGTCCGGCGAATCGCCGCCCAGACCTCTAGCCCTCTCAAGCTCATTTTTTGCAGCATCTGCATATTTACAATAATAGAGAGCGATGCCCCGCATCGCGTAATAGCGCGGCACATCCGGAAAAAGTTCTCTGGCCCGGTCAAAAGATGCTGCCGCCGCCTCAAAGTCTTTATCACGCATCTGGCGCTGGCCGACAAAAGCGTATGCCTCTGCCAGGTTCCTTTTCAGAACCGGATCGTACGGGGACAGGCTGAATGCCTTCTGCAACAGTTCCAGCGCCTTGTCATGCTCACCCTTTTCCAGCAGACTGATGGCGTATTCGTTCAGTGAGTAAGACTCATTGGCATGAAGCAGACGCGGCGAAAGCAGCAGCAGGGCGCAAAGACAGCAGAGTGCCAGGGGCAATCCGCATCTGGAAAAATTCCTGTTCATGACAGGGCCGACATGACGCTGGCGGCAATGCCGGCCGGAGTCAGGCCGTATCGCTCATAAAGCTCCTGCTGCTCGCCCTGCTCGATGTAGCGGTCCGGATAGCCCAGTCGCGTGACGGCTGCCAGCGGCAGGCCCTCTTCTTCCAGCAGTTCAAGGAGCGCCGTACCCAGACCACCCTGCAGCACATTGTCTTCGACGGTAAAGATTCTCCCGTTGGCGGCCAGCGGCAGGATCATCTCCCGGTCAAGCGGTTTGATAAATCTGGCATTTACCACCGCAACCTCTATGCCGGCAGCAGACAGGATCTCTGCCGCCGTCAGTGCCGGCGCAACCATGTTGCCGATGGCAATGATGGTCCCGCCCTCCCCTGCCTGACGAAGGAGCTCACCTTTTCCGTAAGGCAGAACTGCAGGAATCTGGTCCAGAGGGACGCCGCTGCCGCTGCCGCGCGGATAGCGGATTGTGGTCGGCCGGTTGTAATGAATAGCGCTGGCAAGCATATGCTGCAGTTCATTCTCATCCTTGGGGGCCATTACGGTAAGATCAGGGATAAGGCGCAGATAGGAAAGGTCGAAAACACCATGATGGGTCGGGCCGTCATTGCCGACGACTCCGGCGCGGTCAATCGCAAAGACAACCGGCAGGTTCTGCAGACAGACATCGTGAAGCAGCTGATCGTAGCCACGCTGCAGAAACGAAGAGTAGATGGCAAAAACCGGTTTAAGTCCTTCGGCAGCCAGACCGGCAGCAAAGGTAACGGCATGCTGCTCGGCGATGCCGACATCAAAGAAGCGCTGCGGAAACTCTGTGGCAAACCTGCCAAGACCGGTACCGTCTGGCATGGCGGCAGTAATGGCAACGATGCTCTCGTCATCGGCCGCAAGCTTGCACAGGGTATCGCCGAAAACTGCCGTATAGGTAGCGGCTGTCCCCCTGGATTTGTTCACCCTGCCGGTAGCCTGCTCGAAAGCGCCGACACCGTGGAACAGCGCCGGGTTCTTCTCCGCGGGCGGGTAGCCGTTCCCTTTTTTAGTCAGCACATGGATAAGGACCGCGTCATCGAAGTTTTTGATTTTTTCGAATGTCATCTGCAGTTGCTGCAGATTATGACCGTCAATCGGGCCGATATATTCAAAGCCGAATGCCTCGAAAAGCATTCCCGGAGTGAAAATCCCTTTCAGCGACTCCTCCGCCCGTTTTGTCGCCTTGAGGGCTCCTTTGCCGAAACTGTCCAGCCCCTCGAGAAAGCTCTCGATATCCTTTTTGATCTTATGAACGAACTCGTTGGTGATGGTCCGGCTGAGAAAATTAGAGAGGGCGCCGACATTTTCCGCTATCGACATCTCGTTGTCATTCAGAATAACGATCAAGTCCTTGTTCAGATGGCCGGCCTGATTGAGCCCTTCAAAAGCGACGCCGCCGGTCATGGAACCGTCGCCGATCACGGCGATCACCTTGTTTCTCTCCCCTTTGAGATCGCGGCCCACTGCCATGCCGAGAGCGGCGGAGATAG
>JAGFXN010000058.1 GCA_017861215.1 Deltaproteobacteria bacterium
GAAGTTGATGCGCGCCCCTTTGAGCTTCCTGGCCGTTGCCTCGACATAGCCATGCTCCAGCCGGATCTCCGCGCCGAGAGCCTTGAGCCCTTTAAGATGCTGGTCAATGGGTCGGGCACCGATGGCGCAGCCGCCGGGAAGCGACACGCGCGCCCTGCCGTGCCTTGCCAGAAGAGGCCCGAGAACCAGCACCGAGGCGCGCATGGTTTTGACAAGATCATAGGTCGCCTCGACATTGTTGACTGCCGTGGTGTCGATTCTGACAATATTGCCGTTCCCCTCAACAACGGCACCGAGAGACTCCAGCACCTTGATGGTGGTGTTGATGTCCCGCAGAAAGGGGACATTGCTGATCTCGTGCATCCCTGGGGCGAGGATTGTGGCACAGAATATCGGCAGCGCTGCATTCTTGGAACCGCTGACCGCTACTTCACCGCTAAGCTTTATCCCGCCCTTGATGATTAACTTATCCATTAAACTTCCTCGTTTCCACCCGCTATATTTTTCCGCCGACGACGCGGTCTACTCCTCCAGGGTCCTTTGCCGCAAAGATAGCAGAAAATCCACTCGAGGCGAACAATTCCCTAACTGCAATGGCCTGATTGATACCGACCTCAACAAGCAGCCACCCCCCCGGACTAAGCTGATCAACAGCTGCGGGGATGATCAGACGATAAAAATCAAGCCCGTCAACGCCTCCGTCAAGCGCTGCAAGCGGCTCGTAATCCCTGACTTCCGGCTCCAATCCGGGCA
This sequence comes from Deltaproteobacteria bacterium, assembly GCA_017861215.1. Lineage (GTDB taxonomy): Bacteria > Desulfobacterota > Desulfuromonadia > Geobacterales > DSM-12255 > VEOV01. Next base: position 754 of record JAGFXN010000058.1, read on the forward strand.
GATCGCCGCTCGGGATATACGGGGGATTGCTGACAATCAGGTCGAACATCTCGCCTGACACCGGTTCAAAGAGCGAACCGGCAAGAAGATGCAGCCGCACACCGTTCCGTTGCGCATTTTCGGCAGCAACTGCCAGCGCCACCGCTGATTGCTCCACGCCGTAGATCTCGGCAGCGGGAAGTTTTGCCGCCAGGGCAACAGCGATGCAGCCGCTCCCTGCGCCGATATCGAGGATTCGGCCCTCAGGTACAGCCCTTTTGAGAGCCTCTTCGACAAGCAGTTCGGTATCGTGGCGCGGTATCAGCACCGCCGGAGTAACAACAAACTCCAGACCGTAGAACTCCTGACTGCCGAGAATATACTGCAGCGGTTCCCGCTTCGCCCTCCGGGCGACCATGGTGCGATAGACAGCCAGCTCATTATCCTGGAGAGGTTTGTCGAAGTTCAGATACAGACCGATCCGGTCAAGAGCAAGCGCCTCACAAAGCAGCCACTCAGCCTCAAGGCGGGCATTATCGACCCCTTTTCCGGCCAGATATTCTTTAGTCCAGGTGAGAATCTTTAGTGTTGTCCAAGTTTCTTTCCCCTCCATTCATGACACCTAAACCTTGACAACTTTGAGGCTGGAAGCCGCTGCCGCCGCGCACTGCCTCTCGTCCGCAGAAACAAACAGGTCGGCCCGCAACTCCATAGCGCTGCCGAGATGAATCGCATCCATACCGCGCAGTACGTTGTTTTCGAGACTGATAATCGCGTGCCGCAACACTTCCGGGGTCAGTTCACTAACTGCAGCATCGGCTATGTCCGCCATGAGCATGGCCTTGAGCTGACGGTATTGCAGCGGCGACACCAGCCTTTCCCGTTGCAGGCGACAGAAGGCGGAAATGATCTCCGGCAGCGCAATGCCGGACAGACAGAGTTCGGTTGCCTTGTCACACAAGGCCAGCACCTCATCAGTGCCATTCTCCCTGACATAGCGTTTCACAAATGCCGACGAATCAAAAAAAATCCGCATCAGGGAGCTGTCTCGCGTTCTTCAAGAATGAATCTGCTCAGTGCGACACCATCAAGCGTCAACGGCTGAACGGCTCTCCGCTTCCATGATGGCAGGTCTGGCGGTACCGGCACAATGTCGGCGATCGGCTTGCCGTTACGCAGGATACGCACCGGCTCACCCGCCTCAACGATATCAAAATACTGCTTGGCGTGGTTGCGCAGATCGGAAAAAGTTGCCTGCTTCATGGCCTGCCCCCGTTGTACATTTTGATGTATGCAGTAATGTACAATACTCTGCAAATAAAGTCCATCCCGACATTAACAAACGGAATAAAATACGGCAGATACCATTTGGATGCAAAGACAAAACTGCTAAATCGAAACTCGCTCACTCCGGTAGTTTTCTGGCGGCTTGCGGTTATTTTTTGGGGCATTTGGGGAGACGACTTGTCCACTGCTCTGTGGACCGATTCTCTCGGTTTTGTGGCAAGGGATTGTACACAATCACATTCGTAGAGAACGGGAAATATTCATGGTATGGTATTACCATTCGTCTTGAAGAACAGCAGGAAATGATTTCTGAAGATCCGCCAGTAACTCTTTAAGAAGCTCAAAAGTTAGTTGCATCCCCAAAAAAGCAGTCTGAGAAAAAGCCGAAGTCAACTCCAAGATAGCGAAAAATGGCACATTCCTAACGTTCTGACTGGGCCTGCAGCGCCTCCATCTGATAGTGCGCCCGCAGCGCATCGGTGATCTCGTTGATATCCCCCTGCATGATCATGTCCAGCTTGTAGAGAGTCAGACCGATCCGGTGATCGGTCATCCTTCCCTGGGGGAAGTTATAGGTGCGGATCCGTTCGCTCCGGTCGCCGCTGCCGACCTGGCTCTTCCGGTCGGCAGCCATCCTGGCGTTCTGCTCCTGGGCGATGCTGTCGAGAATACGGGTCTTGAGCACCTTCATCGCCTTGGCCCGGTTCTTGATCTGGCTCCGCTCCTCCTGACAGGCAACAACGGTTCCTGTCGGCAAATGGGTAATCCGCACCGCCGAATCGGTGGTGTTGACATGCTGACCGCCGGCACCGGAAGAGCGGTAGACATCTATCTTCAAATCTTCCGGGCGGATGTCAATATCAACGTCCTCAGCCTCAGCCATGATAGCTACCGTGCAGGCGCTGGTATGAATCCTCCCCTGGGCCTCGGTCTCCGGCACCCGCTGCACCCGGTGCGTACCGGACTCATACTTCAGCTTGGCGTAGACATCACTACCTTCGATGGCGGCAATAACCTCTTTGTACCCCCCCCGTTCGGACTCGGAGCAGGAGAGCATCTCCACCCGCCAGCGGTTCTTCTCGGCAAAGCGGGAGTACATCCTGAACAGGTCACCGGCAAAGAGCGCCGATTCATCGCCGCCGGTACCGGCGCGAATCTCCAGGATAACGTTGCGGCTGTCGTTGGGATCCCTGGGGAGCAGAAGCAGCCGTATCTCGCTGTCAAGGCGCTCTTGCTCCTCCTGCAGGGAGTTCAGCTCCTCAGCCGCCATATCCTTCATCTCCGGATCGGCGAGCAGTTCCTGGTTCTCCTCGACCTCCGCCAGCACCCTGCGGTAGCGGCGGTAGACTTCCACCAGCGGCAGCAGGTCAGAGTGTTCCCGGGATAATTTTCTGAACTCCGCCTGGTTGGATATAACTACCGGTTCGGACAAAAGCGCTTCCAGTTCCAGAAAGCGCCGTTCAAGTTCTTCTATCTTGTCTAACATGATTTTCCTTGGATTTGTTTTTACCGGCAACGGTCAATTTTTCGTCCTGGCAAGGCTGTCGAGCTATTGCGCGGAGGCGTAGCCGCGCTACGCCGCACAAGCGATCGCGAAGACTTACGCCGCCAGGGCGGAAAAGTGGCCGTTGCCCTATATGACTAATCGGTCGTCCCGGTAGCCCGCATTCACCGCCAATGCCTCCTCCATGGAGCGGATCGCCACCTCCAGCTGACTGTCGTCCGGCTCGCGCGTGGTGAGCCGCTGCAGGGCAAGCCCCGGGGCAATGATCATCTTCACCAGGGGAGAATTGTCATTTTTTGCGCTCCACTTGAGGAACTCGTAGGAAACTCCGGCAATAAGCGGCAGGAAAACCACTCTGGAGATAGCTTTCAGGTAAAACGGCCAGAGTTTGGGGATCAGCGAGAAGATAACTATGCTCACCACCATGACGATCAGCAGGAAGCTGGTGCCGCAGCGGGGGTGGAGGCAGCTGTACTTGCGCACATTCTCGACGGTCAACGCCTCCCCGGCCTCGAAGGCGAAGATCGACTTGTGCTCGGCGCCGTGGTACTGGAAAACCCGCTGGATATCCTCCATCCGGGAGATTGTCCAGATGTAGATGAGAAAAACCACTACCCGGATAACGCCGTCAACCAGATTGAAGATGAGGTTGGAATCGCCGATAACCGGCACCATCAGCTTGGTCAGGTAGAGCGGCATGATGAAAAAGAGCAGGATGCCGAAGCCGAAGGCAAACGCCATCGTCCCTGCCATCGCCCAGGTGGAAAGATCTTTTTTCTCCTCCCCCTCTTCCTCCACTATCGCTTCATTGGCCGAGAAGTTGAGAGCGGTCACCCCCATGATCAGCGAATGAAAAAGCGCCACCGCGCCTCTCACTATCGGCAGTTTCACCAGCGGAAAACGTTCGGAGAGCGGGATCATCTCCTGTTTCCGTACCACAATTTCACCGGTCGGTCGCCTGACGGCTATCGCCATCGCCCGGGGGGCGCGCATCATGACCCCTTCGATTACTGCCTGACCGCCGACATTTATCTTTTCCATGTAATCTCCAGGAACGGGATGTTGACAAACAGCCACGTTCTTCCTGTCACAAACTGTTAAACTTCTTCCTTACTTCCTTAACCATGCCACAGGTCATGGCCCCTTCGGGACACGGGCCGACCAGACAGCCGGGACCGGCCGAGCTGAAGATGACCGGCGCCGCCGGCTTTACGATCCGCAGCATCTCGATCGCCATGGCCCGTATTTCCCACTGGGCCCGCTCGCAGCAGCGCAGTTCAAAAAAATGCAGCAGCTCCCTGGCGTTCATCGTCACGATTATCTTTGTTTCGGCCGCATTGGGAAGGACAAAGCGGGCATCCTCAGCCGGCACACCATCATCGACCAGCTCCCGGTACGCCCTGGCAGCGGCCTTGACAGCCCCGCTGAAAATCTCCTCCCGCCGCGGTGACGAGGCGATGCTTGCCGGCAGCACCAGCGGAAACTCTTCCCCTTTCAACGTTACATACCGCTGCGACTGCTGCGAGTAGGAAGCAAGTCGATGCCGTACCAGCTGGTGCGAACAGGCTCGAGATATTCCTTCGATACCGAAAGTAAAGGAGGCATGTTCCAGAACCGACTGATGCCCGAGCGACATGATCTTGGCGAGAAAATCGGTGATGTCGGCAGTCGAGAACTTTTCGTTCAATTCACCGATGGCAGCGGACGAATAGCAGAGCCTGGCCGCTAAGGCCACAGTCCGTTCCGGCTCGGGAGTGTGCTGGAGAAGAGATACTTTCATGCTGGCTTATTCCTTGACGATAAAACGCAAGAAGGGGATTCCGTCCGCGACAAAATCCCCCTCTGGCAAGCGTGCTGCAGCGGCATTACATGTTATAACGCCTCTTGAACCTCTCAACCCGGCCGGCAGTGTCAATCAGCTTCTGCTTGCCGGTGAAGAAGGGGTGGCAGGCGGAACAGATCTCGGTATTTATCTCCGGCTTTGTTGAACGGGTTTCAAAGGTGTTGCCGCAGAGACACTTGACGGTAACATCAACATATTTTGGGTGGATTCCTTCTCTCATTCCTTGTTCCCTCCTATTAATACTGGCAAAGAGCCAATTTATCTCAACTGGAAAGTCTAAACGCTAGCACTTTCAAATAATTATTTCAAGCCATTTTATTGTCTGCCGCCAGATTCGGGAGCAAGTAGCCCTAACGATTCATGGCATCAAGAAAAGCCTGGTTCGACTTGGTGCCGGAAAGTTTATCGAGCAGGAATTCCATGCTGTCCACCACGTTCATCGGATGCAGAACCTTGCGCAGAATCCAGATACGGTTGAGCGAGGCCTTTTCGACCAGAAGCTCCTCCTTGCGGGTTCCGGACTTGTTGATGTCGATCGCCGGGAAGGTCCTCTTCTCAACCAGCTTGCGATCAAGGTGCAGTTCCATGTTGCCTGTTCCCTTGAACTCTTCGAAGATTACTTCGTCCATCTTGCTGCCGGTATCGACCAGGGCCGTGGCAATGATGGTGAGAGAACCACCTTCTTCAATGTTCCGGGCTGCTCCGAAAAACCGCTTCGGCTTGTGCAGGGCATTGGAGTCGACCCCGCCGGAAAGAATCTTGCCGGAAGGCGGAATGACGGTATTGTAGGCACGGGCCAGACGGGTAATCGAGTCAAGCAGGATAACGACATCGCGCTTGTGCTCCACCAGACGCTTGGCCTTCTCGATGACCATCTCGGCAACCTGGACGTGACGGGAGGCCGGCTCGTCAAAGGTGGAGGAGATCACCTCGCCTTTCACCGAGCGCTGCATATCGGTAACCTCTTCCGGACGTTCGTCAATCAGCAGGACAATCAGATATACTTCGGGGTGATTTGCGGCAATGGAGTTGGCAATATTCTGCAGCAGCATCGTTTTGCCGGTACGGGGGGGAGCAACAATGAGCCCGCGCTGTCCTTTGCCGATCGGTGCGGTAAGCTCCATGACGCGCATCGGCATATTATCCGGCTCGGTCTCGAGCGTGATTTTTTCATCCGGGTACAAAGGGGTGAGGTTGTCGAAGAAGATCTTGTCTCTTGCCACGTCGGGCGACTCGAAGTTAACCTGCTCCACCTTGAGCAGGGCGAAGTAGCGCTCACCCTCTTTCGGCGGCCGGATCTGGCCGGAGACGGTATCGCCGGTATGAAGATTGAACCGCCGTATCTGGCTCGGGGAGACATAGATGTCGTCCGGACCGGGAAGATAGTTGTAATCCGGGGCCCGGAGGAAACCGAACCCGTCCGGCAGAGTCTCCAGAACCCCTTCGCCGAAAATCATGCCGTTCTGCTCGGTCTGGGCATTCAGAAGGGCGAAGATGAGATCCTGCTTCCGCATGCCGGAAGCCCCTTCGATGTTGAGTTCCCGGGCGAGGCTGTTGAGTTCGCTGATTTTCTTGCCTTTAAGTTCCTGAAGGTTCATCTTTGCTCCCGTTAAAAATTATGCTGCAATGGCATTGACCGCAGAGTTACGGACACATAAGTACTGCGATGATGGTTTGATTAGATAGATAGAAAAACGCTCATGGCGTAGAGAAGATAGTAATCCGTTTGATAAGAGAGCCTGCTTTTTCGGTTGGTTTACGGAAATCAGTCTGTATGCGGATTCAGCGAGGATAAATAGGATTGTATTGTTTATAGCCCTCACGGAAATGCGTTGTCAACAAAAATCTCGAAGAGAACGCCTGACGCCTGCGAAAGTCTTTGCACCTCACTGCGGAGTTCCCGGCTGAGGATCTAGCCGAGCTTATCCAGCATGCGCAGGAGCCCGTCAAGAATGGTCGCCGGGTGGGGTGGGCATCCCGGGATATAGAGATCTACCGGGATGAAGCCGTCTGCGCCGTTACAGACCTGGGAAGAGTCGATATACGGTCCGCCGTTGATGGCACAGGCACCGCAGGCAATAACGATCTTGGGGGAAGGGATTGCCTCGTACGTCATCAGCAGTGCCTCACGCATATTTTCCGTTACCGGCCCGGTCACCCAGAGTCCGTCGGCATGCCGGGGCGAGGCCACGAACTGGATTCCGAAGCGGCCCAGGTCCCAGCCGATAGTGGCAAGCACATTAGTGTCGGCTTCGCACGCATTGCATCCTCCGGCACTCACTTCCCGCAGCTTCAGAGAACGGCTGAACAGAGAGAGCCGCTTTTGCTCAAGGGGGCGAGCCAGCGGCCGGGGAAAATCCGGCCTGATGACAAGCTCGGCCCGACTGCTGGTTGCGAGTCGATGGTCCTGGGTAAAGCGAACGAGACCCTTATCGACAGCTCCGCAATCGGCGCAGAAGAGACATTTTCCCATATCCAGAGCAAGCCCGCCTGTGCAGGAGATGGCACCGAAAGGACAGCTCGCGGCGCATTCCCGGCAATCGGAGGGGCAAAGCCGGGGGAACAGCTCCGGAAAGCCACGGAAGTGTTCCGGCATCTGCACCGGTTCCTGCGGATAGGGCATGGTGCGGTGCCCCTGTTTCATCCTTGCCAGAATCGCTCGTATCATAATTCGTTCACTCCGTCCGGTGTCCTAGAGGTCAAAACCGCAGTACGACAGATTGAAGCTCTTGTTGCAGAGGGGGAAATCGGAAATCTGCTGCCCGCGCAGGGCAAGTGACAACCCCTGCCAGTTGTGAAACGAGGGGTCGACAATCTTGTAGCGACTGAAGCGGCCGACATCATCGGTAATCGCCGTATGACAGATTTCTCCCCGCCACCCCTCGGTCAAGGAAACGGCAAGTCTGCTGGCGCCAAGATTACCAGGGGTTGTCAGGGTTCCCAGTGCCGGCAGCTGGTGCAACTGTTCTTCGATAAAATTCATCGACCGTTCCGCTTCCAGCCAGCGGAGCAGCGTCCGGGCATAGACATC
>JAGFXN010000059.1 GCA_017861215.1 Deltaproteobacteria bacterium
GCCGTCTTTCGAAAGCAGGCGATGGCGCAGCGACGAATCGAAATAGACACAATCCTCTTCTTCGAGAGTGATCCTCTCCTCTTCGAGAAGGAGCTCGGCGGTTCCTTTCATGACAAAGAGGAACTCCTCGCCGTCGTGGCTGTAGGTGTTCTCTTCCGCCACCTTTTCCGTGACCGAAAGGAGAAACGGTTCCATCTTCTTGTTCTGCTTGCGGAAGGAGAGTGACTCGTAGGAGTAGCCCTGACTCGTCCCCGCTCTGGAGATAACCCGGGGAATGAGTTTGCGTTCGCTCTTGCGGACCACTTCGTAACGGTACTCCTCTTCATCCTCGGTAAAGAAGAGCCCGATCTTGACATCAAAGAATTTGGCTATCTTGGAGAGCGTGGCAATCGGCGGGGAGACATTGTTGTTTTCGATCTGTGAAATGAGTGCCGGGGAAAAACCGGTTTCCCTGGCAACCGACTGCAGGGTAAGCTTTTTCGCCAGGCGAAGCTTCTTGATTTTTGCACCGATATTGTATTCAGACATGGTCTGTGGAACCGCCGTGATTATTAAAAATAAAACCAGTTTTTATTGCGGCTAAAAATACTGATTTAGGCCTGCGCTGTCAATATTTATTTGTATACGGCAATTCGGCGAGGGGAAAGGCTTTTGATAAGAAGGGGGCTGCAATGCCCCCTCTTGGCTGGAATGAAAGCCGGTGAGTAAGGAAGCCGGCATAATTGCTTGCGGGCGACCGTCTAGTGTCGCTGCAGCAGCTTTCGGGCAAGCACTTCCAGGGTATGGATGACTTTGACGCTGCTGCCGTGCTGCTTCAACCCGTCCGCCAGCTGCATCATGCAGCCGGGGCAGCCGGTAGCCAGAGCTTCAGCGCCGGTTCTGATGATGGCGGCACTCTTGGCGGCATTGATCTGCATGGAGGATTCGTAGTGATAGACATTGAACGTGCCGCCGAGTCCGCAGCAGCGGTCAGCCCCTTCCATCTCGGCCAGTTCCACGCCGGGGGTGCTTAGCAGCAGTTCGCGCGGCTGTTTCGTTATCCCCCTGGTCCGTAAATGACAGGGGTCGTGGTAGGTGATTTTCACCTCTCTGCCGGCACCGCTTTCTGCCGGGTTCAGGCCGAGTTTGTGGAGCAGTTCTGCCGCATCCACCGTTTTTTCGGCAATGGCTTTCAGGCGGGCGGCCAGTTCCGGGTGCCGCTTGCCGATCAGATTCGGGTAGAACTTGTGCAGCGCTCCGCTACAGGTGGCGCAGGCACTCATGATGTAATCCGCTTCATACCGTTCCAGCTCAACCAGGTTCTTTTCCGCCAGTTCCCGCACCGTATCGAGATCGCCGCCTGACATCCCCGGCAGTCCGCAGCACTGCTGCTTTTTCGGAATGATGACCGTACAGCCGAGATGCCCGAAGAGGGCCAGTGCCGCTTCGCCGATCTGCGGATAGCAGAAGTTGGTCATGCAGCCGACAAAAAAGACGATCCGGGGTTTGCCCGGTTCACCAGGAATTACTTCCGGGTGACGCTCCAGAAACGGCTTCTTTGCCAGGGGGGGGATATGGCGCTTGCCGCCGATGAACGGCAGCGGAAAGCGGAGGCGGAGCCCGGAAGTCTCTGGAACCTTGCGGAAGAACAGCGGTCCGAGAATTCTCCCCGCGGCAGCGCCGAATTTCATAAGCGAGCGGTTTTTAATCACCTGGCCGACAGCCGCGTGGAAGGTTGTCAGTCCGCGTCGTCTGGCGAGCGCCTCCCGGGCAACCATGACAATTTCGTCGGTAGGGACATTGTTGGGGCACTTCTCCACGCAGCTGCCGCAGAGCAGGCATTTGGACATGGCCGCATAGGTGGCGTCGTCCAGTTCGATGTCCCCTTTCAACAGGTGCTGAGCAAGAGCGATCTTGCCGCGCGCCACGGCCGGCTCCTTGCCGAAAGCGGCAAAAGCGGGACAATTCGCCCGGCAGGCGCCGCATTTGACGCATTTTTTCAGTTCCTGTTCGACACGTTTGAGAGCCTCTGAGTTATTCATATACAAACCCAAAACCTTTATTGAAACACAGAGCAACAGAGAGCACAGAGGAAACCTCTTGCTGGAATAAACTCTGTTGCTCAGTTGCTCTGTGTTTCCAGAAGTTATTTTTTATGTTTTGACTGGAAACATCTTCCCGGGGTTCAGTATATTATTCGGATCCAGCGCCTTCTTGATCGCCTGCATCGCCGCGACCTGTGCCGGCTTCAGCTCCAGATGGATATACGGCTGCTTCGCCAGCCCTACGCCATGCTCACCGGACATGGTGCCGTTCAGGTCAAGCGCTGCCTGAAATACTTCGGCAATCGCCTGATGCGCCTTCTCCTCCATCCCCGGAATCTCCTTGTCGATCATGACATTGACATGAATGTTGCCGTCACCGGCATGACCAAAGTTGACTATCGGGATATCGTACTTCTGCTGGATCTTCTCGATGACGCGGATGACGTCCGGCACCCTGGAACGCGGCACGACGATGTCTTCATTGTATTTGTCCGGATTCACGTCCCGCAGGGAGGGAGAGACAAGCCGCCGGACTTTCCAGAGAGCCTCGGACTCGGCGGCATCCTGTGCTATCTTGCACTCGACCAGCCCCAGCGGGCTGATCAGCTCCTGAATCGTGGCGGCCTGCTTTTCAATGAGATCACGGTCGCCGTCCACCTCGATCAGCAGCACTGCCCGGCCATTCGCGGGTATGCCCAGATTGAAGCGCTTGTTGACGCACTGGAGAGTGGCATAATCCATAAACTCCAGGGTGGTCGGGATGATCTTGTTGCCGATGATGGTCGACACAGCCTTGGCTGCGCCGTCAATCGAATCGAAGATGGTCAGCATGGTCTTCTTTGCTTCCGGGAGAGGCAGCAACTTGAAGATGATTTTGGTGATGACGCCGAGCGTCCCTTCCGAGCCGCAGAGGAGTCGGGTCATATCGTAGCCGACCACCCCTTTGTAGGTTTCGCCGCCGGTGCGGATCACCTCGCCTGTGGGCAGCACAACTTCCAGCCCCATGACAAAGTCGCGGGTGACGCCGTATTTGACACAGCGCGGCCCGCCGGCATTTTCGGCAACATTGCCGCCAAGGGTCGAGAATTTGAGCGATGCGGGGTCCGGGGGGTAGAATAAGCCCAGTTTTTCAACTTCCAGCTGGAACTGTTCCGTGACGACACCAGGCTCTACTTCCGCAATCAGGTTTTCCGTATCAATCCGCAGGATCCTGTTCAGCCTGGTGACCACCAGCACCACGCCGCCGCCACTGGGGAGCGCTCCGCCGGTAAAACCGCTGCCGGCGCCGCGGGGAATGACCGGAAACTTCTCCTGATTGGCCAGCTGCAGAACCGCAGCAATCTCTGCAGTCGAGCCCGGATGAACGACGGCGTCCGGGAGAAATTCCATCTGGGTGGCATCGTAGCCGTAGCAGATCAGGTCCTGCCGGTCGGTGGCGACGTTGTCGGCGCCGACGATTTTTTTCAATTTTTCAATACTGGTTGCGGATAACATAAGATTCCTTGAGGGCTCTAGGAACTGGGCGCTAGGCTCTAGGAGAGTCAAAACCCAGAGCCCGGTGCCTAGTGCCCAGTGCCAGTTTTCATTACCGGTAACACCGACCCGCCTTCCGGGATGATATAGGCCGCATATTCTGCCGGGAGCATCTCTTCAGCCATCTCCAGCGCCTCTTCAAGCCCCTTGGCCGGCACCATCCGCATGGTTCTGACCTCTTCGTCCGGCAATCTTGAAACAAGAATGATCCTGAAGCGGAGCGCCTTCTGCAGCATCGCGTAAGCGGTCTGCCCGTTGATCTCGTAGTTTATTCTGAGGTCCGCTTCAAAGGTGTCGAGTCCGCTAAAGCGGAACCAGTTGAAGAAAGTGGCATTGCCGTAGCCATCGCGGCATTCGGCAAGCAGGATCATCACCCCGTCATCCCGGAGCGCCTTTGAGGCGTATTCCATGGATTTGTGCGCCTGGATCAGGTTGATGTCCTTCGGAAAGCCGCCGCAGGAGACGATGACGAGGTCGCTTTTTTCGCGGAGAGGAAAAGAAAACTCCCGGGCGTAATAGCTGCACCCCTTGGCATGGGCTTCCTGCCACTGTCCGGCAAAAGCTGCCAGGAGCTGTTTGTCGGCGGACAGGACGCTGTTCAGCATGAAAAGCGGGTTCAGCATTGCGCAGGCCTCTGTCATGGCCTGATGGACCGGATTCCCGGCGAGGTTTCCGGTGGAGGCCAGAGGATTCCTGCCGCTCCCTGCACCCGGATTGAGGACGGCAAAGTGACTCGCCATACAGCTTTTGCGGCTGGCCACACCCGGCAGGACACTCTTCCTGCCGCCGCCGAAACCGGCAAAGTAGTGAAAGCCGATCGTACCGGTCAGGATTACATGATCTGCCTCGGCAACGGTTCGGTTGATGCTGACTTCAATTCCTGCGGAAGTGTACCCCAGAGTTACCAGTTTCCCCGGATCGTCGCAGTCATGGTCTGCCACCCTGATCCTGCCATACAGCCTTCCCAGGATCTTCTTGTGCTCGTGTTCGCTCTGGCGGCGATGAATCCCCAGGGCGATGATGATGGTAATGTCTTCGCTGGCAGCGCCGCGTTGGAGGAGTCGATCGACCAGAAGCGGCAGATAGATTTCGCTGCCGGTGTAGCGGGTGATGTCCGAGGTGACAATGACAACCTGTTCGCCAGGCTTGATCCTTGAAAGGTAAGATGCACAGGAATCCAGCGCGGCGGAGATGATCTCTTCCGGAGACAGTGCCGGTACAGCAGTTGTCGCGCGGATTACCGCCTCACCGCTCCCTGGCGGCAGTTCAAGGCTGAAGCTGCTGTCACCGTAATTAAGGTCCATGCTTATTATGATACCTGAGCGCCGGAGGATGGTAAAGATGAGAAAAGGGGGGCCAAAAGCCCCCCTAAGTTTACTTAATCAGAAACGTGATATTTGTGCGAGAACAAGGCTGTCGAGCTCCCGCGCGGAGGCGTACCGCAAGGTACGCCGCACAAGTGGGAGCGCTGACTTACGAAGTTCTCGTGCAAATAGCGCGTTTCTACGCTTCAGCTTTCCATTGGCCGTGGAGGTTGCAGTACTCCCGGGCAATAACCTTGCCAGACTTGACGCTGAAAGTGGCCTCCGGCGCTTCACCCGGCTTGAGCATCTGCCGCGAGATTTTGTTGCCGTCGATGATCTCGATCCACTGGATGTAGTGCGCTTCTTCCATCGGGTGTGCCACTGAGCCGACCTTGACCGTCACCTTGCCGTCACCTTTTTCGATTACCGGTACGTGCTTCTCTTTTGAGGCATCTACGGTGTTTTCGTCACAGAGCTGCATCGGAGCGCCGCAGCAGGCGAGCGGACCGCCCCCGCTGATGAAAAGCTCGACAATATTGCCGCATACATTGCACTTGTAGACTTCAAGAACCTTTGCCATTAGTTGTATTCCTCCTTTTGTAAGGTCAGAATTTCTGGTGGTACTCTATTACCTTCTGCGCAAACTCCTTGCCGAACTGGAAGCAGACCTCTTCATCCTGCAGCGATGGTCTGTACAGTATCTGCAGCCCCGGTTCGACAGCGTCCAGTCCCATCCGCTTGAAGTCGTCGTAAATCTCCTTTACTGCTCCGCCCCCCCAGCCGTAGCTGCCGAAGGCGCCGACCAGCCTGTTTTTCGGACGTAGCCCGCGCAGATGGGTGAGATACTCTGCCACTGACGGATAGGTGATGTTGTTCAGCGTCGGCGAACCGATCAGGGCGCCTCTGGCTTTCCAGAACTCCTTGATGGCAACGCTGGTCGGTGTTGCCCTGAGTTTGATAACCTTGACGCGCACGCCTGCATCGCGGATACCCTCGGTTATCGGCACGATCATTTTTTCCGTGCTCTGCCACATGGTATCGTAGATTATCGCGACAGACAGGTTCGCTTTGCCGTTTGCCATATCCAGATACATCCTGAATACCTTGCCCGGATCTTTCCTCCAGATGATGCCGTGATCGGGTGCCACAATCTCGATGTCGAGGCCGAGTTTTTCGATTTCAGCAATCTTGGCCTTTATCATGGTGCCAAAAGGCATCAGGATGTTTGCGTAGTAGTCCGTTACCGCGTCATCAAGCTCAGCGTCTGAGTATTCGGCGACAAACTCGTCGTCAAACCGCCCGGATGAAGCAATGTGCTGTCCGAAGGCATCCTGGGTAAAGAGGATTTTATCCTCTTCCAGGTAGGTGACCATCGAGTCAGGCCAGTGGAGCATCGGCGTCTCGAGAAAGCGGAAGGTTTTCCTGCCGGTGGTCAGGGTGTCGCCGCTCTTGACAACCTTCATCTTCCATTTGTCGAGATCAAAAAAACGCTCGAGGCCGCGTTTCCCTTTTTCGGTAATATAAATGGTCGCATCCGGGGCAAGGGCCATTATCCGGTCCAGGCTGGTTACATGGTCGTTTTCGATATGGTTGACAATGACATTCCTGATCCTGGCAGGATCGACCACGCCGCTGATATTCTGCAGGGTTATATCGGCAAAATCGTACTTGACCGTGTCAATCAGGGTGATTTCGTCATCCACAACGAGGTAGTTATTGTATGATGTGCCGCGGGGTGTCTCGTAACCATGGAAATCGCGTATCGCCCAATCCAGAGCGCCTACCCAGTAAACGTCTTTCTTCAGTGCCACTGCCTTCATCAAATAGTCCTTTCGCGTCAATCAATTTTTGCAATAAACCGCAGCTTATGCCTCTACGAACTGATCGCTGCCAACGCCGCATACCGGGCAAGTCTCGGGTGGTTCGTCACCTTCATGGATGTAATCACAGACAAGGCATCGCCATTTTTTCATGGTACAGCTCCTTTTAGTTGAATTTGAATGAGCGGGCGCCCCCGTCTTTACTGCGGCAGTCCTTGCACAGTCCTACCGCCACTACCGAGCAGTCGAATACATCAAAACCATCAAGGTCCGCAGCCTTCAGGTCGATGTCCGCTATCAGCCCGGCATCGATATCAATTACCTTTTCACAGGCTACACAGGCTGCATGGTGATGTCTGCTGGTATCAGCGTCAAAACGGGCCTTTGCTTCCGGGTTGCTGATCTTTTTGGCAAGGCCGAGCTGTACGAAAGTCTCAAGAACCCTGTAGACAGTGGTGCGTGAAACGCCGGTGATGCGATCCTGAATGGCAGCATAGATCTGATCAGCCGTAGGGTGGTCAGTGCGGGAAGAGAGATTCTCAAGAATTGTCCGGCGCTGCACCGTAAGTGAGAGCCGGTTCTGCCGGCAGCGCTCTTCCATCAGTTTCACTTTGGATGAGATGTAGTTCTCTTGCTGATGCTGTTGTTTTTCAGGCATATTTAGCACCTTATTGCAAAAATAATAATATTGTCAACTGCTTTATACCTGCCGGCAGTGCTTACTCAATACTACGGTTATTGACTGAAGAATGTGATGACGAATACGATAATAAACGTTCTTTTGCAATGCTACAGACTGGTGATTATAGCAGAGAAAAAAAACGATACAAGATGCTGCTTGTAAAAAATTAAAAAATTTGAAGTCCTTGATTAACTGATTGACAAAGAAGCTCTATTCCAATTAATATCACGATTTTGCTTATAGGCCTTTTGAAAGGCGTTCAATAAAGGAGGATTTTTCAAATGGAACAGTACGCCGTCTACTTTGCCCTTGCCTGCGCCGCTGCAGCGGTAGCATACGGTCTTCTGTCGGCAAACTGGATTCTGGCTCTCCCCCAGGGGAATGACAGGATGCGCCAGATTGCAGCAGCCATACAGGAAGGTGCAGGGGCTTACATGAAGCGACAGTACACAATTATTGCCATAGTCGGCGCAATAATTTTTGTAATTTTGCTTTTCCTGCCGGCGCCGCTCGGGGCCAAAACCGCAATCGGTTTTGCAATCGGGGCACTCTTCTCCGGACTGACCGGATTTATCGGCATGTTTGTTTCGGTACGGGCCAATGTCCGCACTACCGAGGCAGCGAAGAGCGGTATCAAAAAGGCACTTGACGTTGCCTTCAAAGGTGGCGCCATCACCGGCATGCTGGTTGTAGGACTCGGACTTCTTGGCGTTGCCGGCTATTATCTCGTATTGCTCAAAATAATGCCCGGTGCGCCGATTAAAGATGTAGTCAGCCAACTGGTCGGTCTCGGTTTCGGTGGTTCGCTGATCTCCATTTTCGCCCGCCTTGGCGGCGGCATCTTCACCAAGGGAGCTGACGTCGGCGCCGACCTCGTCGGCAAGGTTGAAGCAGGCATTCCTGAAGACGATCCGCGCAATCCGGCTGTTATCGCCGACAACGTCGGCGACAACGTCGGCGATTGTGCCGGTATGGCCGCCGACCTTTTCGAGACTTACGCAGTTACCCTGATAGCTTCGATGCTGCTGGGTGCNNNNCCTTCAACAATTTCACCGGCGCCGTCAGTTATCCGCTGATCCTCGGCGGCATCTCCATTATCGCTTCAATCATCGGCACCTTTTTCGTGAAGCTGGACGCCAGCGGCAAAATAATGCGCGCCCTGTATAAAGGGCTTATTTCATCCGGTGTCATCGCCAGTATCGCTTTCTATTTTGTCACGGTGCAGATGTTCCCGGCAGGCAACCCGACCGGTTATTCGGCAACAAACATTTTCATCTCCGCCCTTGTAGGCCTGGTGGTAACCGGTGCCATCTTCTGGATTACCGAATACTACACTTCGACTGAATACTCGCCGGTACAGCATATTGCCCAGGCATCCACCACCGGTCACGGTACTAATGTTATTGCCGGCCTCGGCGTATCCATGAAGTCAACAGCTGCTCCGGTGATCGTCATCGCTGCCGGAATTATTGTTGCCTTTCAATGTGCCGGTGTTTACGGCATTGCCATTGCTGCCGTTTCCATGCTCTCCCTGACCGGAATAGTCGTTGCCATGGACGCGTACGGCCCGATCACCGACAACGCCGGCGGCATTGCCGAGATGGCAGAACTTGACGATTCGGTGCGCGCTGTTACTGACCCGCTCGACGCCGTCGGCAATACCACCAAGGCTGTTACCAAAGGTTACGCCATCGGCTCCGCCGGACTGGCCGCCGTTATCCTCTTCACCTCCTACGTTGATGAACTGAAACTGGCGGGCAAAAGCATCACTTTCGACCTCTCGGACCCGTATATCATCGTCGGCCTCTTTATCGGCGGGATGCTCCCTTACTATTTCGGTGCCCTCTGCATGGAAGCAGTCGGCAAGGCAGGCGGCGCAGTTGTTGTCGAAGTCCGGCGCCAGTTCCGCGAAATCAAGGGGATCATGGAAGGGACCGGCAAACCGGACTACGCAGCCTGTGTCGATATCGTTACCAAGACCGCTCTGAAGGAGATGGTCATTCCCGCTCTCATCCCGATTCTGGCACCGATTATCGTCGGCTTCACCCTCGGACCCAAGGCGCTTGGCGGCGTAATCGTCGGTACCATCGTCACCGGCATCTTTGTCGCCATCTCCATGACTACCGGTGGCGGCGCCTGGGATAACGCCAAGAAGTACATCGAGGATGGCCACCACGGCGGCAAAGGGGGCGACGCCCACAAGGCAGCCGTGACCGGCGACACCGTTGGCGATCCGTACAAGGATACTGCCGGCCCGGCAATCAATCCGATGATCAAGATCATCAATATTGTATCGCTATTGATAGTGCCGCTTTTGAGCAAGATGTAGCTCCAATCGGAAGGTACTGATGGCATCTACTGCAGCAGTCATTTAATAAGGAGACAAATTCCATGAACGAGCCGACTCTCATTCTGTCCGTCCCTACCGGTAATGTCAC
Organism: Deltaproteobacteria bacterium; assembly: GCA_017861215.1. GTDB lineage: Bacteria > Desulfobacterota > Desulfuromonadia > Geobacterales > DSM-12255 > VEOV01. The sequence continues at coordinate 9,802 of JAGFXN010000059.1, forward strand.
CGCCACCAGCCTCGG
>JAGFXN010000252.1 GCA_017861215.1 Deltaproteobacteria bacterium
AATGATATATCAATTATTGTTGATATAATATAGTTGACAAAATGGATATATGCTCCTCGAACTTTGCAAAGCTCTTGCTGACCCCTGCCGCCTGCGGCTGATTGCCGTCCTTTTGAACGGCGAGTTTACCGTGCAGGAACTGACGCGGATCTTCGCCATGGGGCAGTCGCGCATTTCGCACCATCTCAAAATCCTCACCGAGGCCGGTCTTCTGGAGGTCAAACGGCAGGGGACATGGAGCTACTACCGGGCAAGCCCCACCAACAGGCTTTTTGCGGCGCTCCGCCCTGCCTTCGAACCGGAACTGGAGTTGCTGCCGGAGCGAAGCCGCGACCTGACTGCCGTCACCGCAGTGCTGGAGGAACGCCGCCGGCGGAGCCTGGAGTTCTTTGACCGGAACGCCCGGCAGTGGGACGATCTGGCAAGGACACTCCTGCCGGTTCCGGAGTACCGCCAGCAGCTGCTGGCGCAAGTCCCTGCAGGCAGCACCGTTCTGGAGGTCGGTATCGGCACCGGCAATCTGTTGCTCGAACTTGCCGCACGCGGGGGAAAAGTGATCGGTGTGGATCATTCACCGTCCATGCTGGAGGAGGCCCGCCGCCGGATCGCTGCAAGCGGGATGGGCACGGTTGAACTCCGCCTGGGCGAAATAAGCCATCTCCCCCTGCCGGATGCTTCTGTTGACTGCGTGGTCGCCAATATGGTGCTGCATCACGCTGCCGAACCGGTGGCCGTGCTTGCCGAAATCAGAAGGGTACTGGCAGGCGGCGGCAGGCTGCTGCTTGCCGACCTGGCCCGTCACGAGCGGGAGTGGGCCCGGGAAAAACTGGCCGATCAGTGGCTCGGTTTCGGCGCAGAGGAGTTGACCGGCTGGCTTACCACAGCCGGGTTTACGGATGTCTGCTGTGAACGCCTGGCAGGCTCGGCCGGGCAGGAGGCGGTGCTGCTGGTAAGCGCGTCGTAACCGGAAAGAAGCAGGGCGACCCGCCGGGTTGCCACTACACTATAAAAGCACCACCACAAAAAGGAGAACCATATGTCACAGGATTTCATCGTTGCAGACCTGTCCCTGGCCGCCTGGGGCCAGAAAGAAATCAAGATCGCCGAAACCGAAATGCCCGGCCTGATGGCCATCCGCGAGGAGTCTGCCGGCAGCAAGCCGCTCAAGGGGGCCAGGATTACCGGTTCGCTGCACATGACCATCCAGACCGCCGTGCTCATCGAAACCCTGCAGGATCTCGGCGCCGAGGTGCGCTGGGCCTCCTGCAACATTTTTTCCACCCAGGATCACGCCGCAGCGGCCATTGCCGCGGGCGGCACAGCGGTATTTGCCGTCAAGGGAGAGACGCTTGAAGAGTACTGGGACTATACCCACCGGATTTTCGAATGGCCCGACGGCGGCTACTCCAACATGATTCTCGATGACGGCGGCGACGCCACCCTGCTGCTGCACCTGGGGGCGAAAGCCGAGCAGGACCGCAGCGTGCTGAACAGCCCGTCTTCCGAGGAGGAGACCATCCTCTTCGCCGCCATCAAGGCAAAGCTGGCCGCTGACCCGACCTGGTACTCCACCCGCATCGCCCATATCAAGGGAGTAACCGAAGAAACCACCACCGGCGTGCACCGTCTCTACCAGATGCATGAACGTGGCGACCTCCGCTTCCCGGCCATTAACGTCAACGACTCGGTCACCAAGTCCAAGTTCGACAACCTCTACGGCTGCCGCGAGTCGCTGGTGGACGGCATCAAGCGCGCCACCGACGTCATGATCGCCGGCAAGGTCGCCCTGATCTGCGGCTACGGCGATGTCGGCAAGGGCTCCGCCCAGGCGATGCGCGCCCTCTCCGCCCAGGTCTGGGTGACCGAGGTCGATCCGATCTGCGCCCTGCAGGCCGCCATGGAAGGCTACCGCGTGGTGACCATGGACTACGCCGCCGACAAGGCCGATATCTTCGTCACCTGCACCGGCAACTACCACGTCATTACCCATGACCATATGGCGCGGATGAAGGATCAGGCCATCGTCTGCAACATCGGCCACTTCGACAACGAGATCGAAGTCGCCGCCCTGGAGCAGTACCAGTGGGAGGAGATCAAACCGCAGGTGGACCATGTCATCTTTCCCCCTACCGGGGACAAGCCGGACGGGAAAAGGATCATCCTCCTGGCAAAAGGGCGGCTGGTCAATCTCGGCTGCGCCACCGGTCATCCGAGCTACGTCATGTCCTCCTCCTTCGCCAACCAGACCATCGCCCAGATCGAGATCTTCTGCAACCCCGGCAAGTACCCGGTCGGCGTCTACACCCTGCCGAAGCACCTGGACGAGAAGGTTGCCCGGCTGCAGCTCAAGAAGCTGAATGCCGAGCTCACCACCCTCACCAAAGAGCAGGCGGCCTATATCGGGGTGGATGTGGCAGGGCCGTACAAGGCGGAGCACTACCGCTATTGACAAACAACAAATCTTTTATTAAGACATTTCTCACTTGAATGAGGTGAATCATGGCATACATGGAATGGAACGAGACGCTGAGTGTGCAGGTACGGGAGATCGACGCTCAACATAAAAAACTGATCGAATGTGTCAACCGGCTGCATCAGGCGATGCTCGACAACAGGGGAAAAGAGCTGCACAAAGAGATTATCGATGAAATGTGTGACTATGCAGCCAGCCACTTTGCCCTGGAAGAGATGTACATGCAGCGTTTCAATTATGCGGCCTGTGAAGAGCACCGGAAGGAACACGAAAAGTTCGCAAAGGAAGCGGCTGAACTGAAAGCCAGAGCCGACAGAGGCGGTCTGATTCTCACTGTTGTGATGCTCTCTTTCCTCAAGGATTGGCTGCAAAATCATATCCTCGGGACAGACATGAAGTATGTGGAGCATTTCAAACGGCGAGGGCTGATGTAGGTTTCCATATTCCCAGCAGTCATTGAACCGGCGGTCTCAGGGATGAGACCGCCGTTTTCTATCTCCCCATAGGCACGCCGTCCGTCCCTGGCCCGCAGC
>JAGFXN010000060.1 GCA_017861215.1 Deltaproteobacteria bacterium
CTCATCTCTCATCTCTCATCTCTCATCTCTCATCTCTCATCTCTCATCTCTCATCTCTCATCTCTCATCTCTCATCTCTCATCTCTCATCTCAACCTCTCAACCTCTCAACCTGCGTTACCCCGGCAACCTTCGTGATAGCATTCATGACCCGCCGCAAATGCTCGAGATCGATCAGTTCAACTTCGAAGATATTGACCCCCATCCGGTCGACCGTGCTCTGAATATGGGCGCTGATGATATTTGCTTCGCAGTTGGTGATCGCCTGGCTGATGTTGGCGAGAATCCCCTTCTGGTCGTGGCAGGCAACCCTGATCTTTACCGGCAGGGCGGCCTTCTTGTCCCTGCTCCAGTCAATGTCCACCCGTCTTTCCGGGTCACTGCTCAGCGCCAGGGGACAGTCGGCCGAATGCACCGTCACCCCTCTGCCGCGGGTGATGAAGCCGACAATCTCGTCACCGGGGAGAGGGTTGCAGCATTTGCCGAATCTGACCATGACATCGTCGACGCCGCTGATCTGGATGGCGCTGGACGATTTGCCTTTCAGTTTGTTGAACAGTTTTTCAACACGCGACTCCGGCTTGTCGGCAGCCGGCTCGATCTTGCCGCCGGGCGCCAGCTTGCCGGCCAGCTGCACTGCGGACAGCTTGCCGTAGCCGATCGCCGCCATCAGATCATCTTCACCCATAAGACCGAATTCGCCGGCAGCACGCTTGATATCGCCGCTTTTCGAGAGCTTGGCAAAGTTGAGGGAGTAACGGCGCAGCTCTTTTTCGCAGATCTCACGCCCCAGCGTGATGCTCCGCTTGCGCTCCTCGGTCTTGATCCAGGCCCTGATCCTGTTTTTGGCGCGCGAGCTTTTGACTATCTTCAGCCAGTCCTTGCTGGGGGCATGGTGCGGCGAGGTGATGACTTCGACGATATCGCCGTTGGTCAGCTCATGCTTGAGCGGCACCAGCTTGCCGTTTACCTTGGCGCCGACGCAGCGGTGGCCGACATCACTATGGATGCTGTAGGCAAAATCAATCGGCGTCGACCCTTTGGGGAAGGACTTGACATCACCCTTGGGGGTAAAGACGTACACTTCATCGGAGAAAAGCTCGACCTTGACGCTGTCCATGAACTCGCGCGAGTCCTGCAGCTCCTGCTGCCACTCCAGCAGCTGCCTGAGCCAGGCAAAGCGGCGTACTTCGAGCTCGTCGTAGCCCTTGCCACCCTCCTTGTATTTCCAGTGGGCGGCGATCCCTGCTTCAGCAACCCGGTGCATCTCATCAGTCCTGATCTGCACCTCCATCCGCTCGCCGGTCGGGCCGATGACGGTGGTATGCAGGGACTGGTACATATTCCCCTTCGGCATGGCGATGTAATCTTTGAAGCGGCCGGGAATCGGCTTCCAGGTAGAGTGGACGATGCCGAGCAGCTCGTAACAGGTGCGAAGATCTTCGACCTGCACGCGGATGGCTACCAGGTCATAAATCTGGTCGATATCGACATTGCGGTTTACCATTTTACGGTAAATAGAATAGAGATGCTTGCTGCGCCCGGAGACTTCACCCTTCAGGCCGTGCTCTGCCAGCTTGTCGCTGATTATCTGTTTGACTTCGGAAATGTAGGCTTCCCGCTCCTTCTTTTTCATACTTACCTTGGCGGAAAGGTCGTCATACACCTGCGGGTCGAGATAGCGGAACGACAGGTCCTCAAGCTCGCTCTTTATCCACTGGATGCCGAGACGATGGGCGATCGGCGCATAGATATCCATGGTCTCGCGGGCAATCTGCCGCTGCTTCAGGTCAGGCTGGTACTGCAGGGTACGCATGTTGTGCAGCCGGTCGGCCAGCTTGATGAGGATGACGCGGATATCATCGGACATGGCGAGGAGCATCTTGCGGAAATTCTCCGCCTGACTCTCTTCTTTGGTCTTGAAGTGAATTTTACCGATCTTGGTGACGCCGTTTACCAGGTTGGCGACCTCATCGCCGAACATCCCGGCCAGCTCTTCCAGCGTGGTCAGGGTATCTTCTACCGTATCGTGCAGCAGCCCGGTAACCACCGAAGGAACATCGAGCTTCAGATCGGCAAGTATGGCCGAAACCTCCATCGGATGCACCAGATACGGCTCTCCGGAAAGGCGTGTCTGTCCCTGATGCACCTTGGCACAGAAGACGTAGGCCTTCCGGATAAGGTCCAGGTCTGCCGTCTGATTGTACGAGGAAACCTTGCTGAGGATGTCGTTAAGTCGGATCATGGGTTAAAAGAAAGGCGACGATTAAATACCGTCGCCCCTGGGAAAGAACAGCTGCTGATTGTAACTACTTCGGATTACGACGCCCGGTATACTCGGACTTAACCTTGCCGGCGGCAATTTCCCGCAGGGAAAGGACAACGTTCTTGTTTTCGCTCTTGTTCTCGATGAGCGGCTTGGCGCCCTTGTAAAGCTGCTTGACCCTTTTTGCCGCAAGCATGACAAGGAGAAAGCGGTTATCTACATTCTCCAGACAATCTTCAACGGTGACGCGTGCCATAAAAACTCCCTTTATTAATGAGGTGCGGGTTTAAACCGTTCCCAACCTGAACTCCGCCGGCAGATTATGGATAATACAGCCTGTCCGGTGGCGTTCAGCTACTATGATCGCTTTCAGCTCCTCGACCGCCCTGCTGAAAGTATCGTTAACGATTATGTAGTCGTACCAGCCGGCTTCGCGAATCTCGGCGGCGGCGTTGGCAATTCTTGTCTCGATGGTTTCCGGGGTGTCGGCATTCCGCCCTTCGAGTCGGCGCCGCAGCTCCTTGAAGCTGGGGGGGAGGATGAAAATGTTAACCCCTGCCACCTGCTTGTTCTTGAGCTGCGCTGCCCCCTGGCAATCGATGTCCAGCAGCAGATCAATCCCCGTTTCCCGGCAGTGCCGCAGGGTTTTGAGCGCTGTGCCGTAAAGGTTGCCATGAACCTCGGCCCACTCGGCAAAGCCGCCCTCGGCCACCATCCGCTGAAATTCCTCCCGGCTGATGAAAAAATAGTCTCTGCCGTCGACTTCGCCGGGACGCGGATTGCGGGTTGTGAAGCTGACAGAGTGCCGCAACTCCGGAAAAATGTCAAGGAGTTCCCGGCAGAGGGTGCTTTTGCCTGCTCCGGAGGGAGCAGAAATTACGTAGAGAATCCCTGTGCGCTGCATCATCTGCCACCTCAAAAAGACAGTTTCCGGTTTCCAGTTTTTAGCGCCCAGAGCCCAGAGCCCGGTGCCTAATGCCCGGAGCCTTCATTCGATATTCTGAATCTGCTCCCTGACCTTTTCCATCTCCGCCTTCAGCTCGACAACCATGGCGGCAATCTCGCCGTCATTGGCCTTCGAACCGATGGTATTGACTTCGCGGTTCATCTCCTGCAACAGGAAATCAAGCTTTCTGCCGACCGGCTCGTCCAGCTGCATGGTGGCGGCAAACTGCTGGAAGTGGCTCCGCAGCCGGACCAGCTCTTCGGTAATCTCCATTTTGTCCGCCAGCAGCGCCACCTCCTGGGCAAGCCGGCTTTCATCAAGCTGGGTATCGCCGAGCAGCCGCGCAATCCTCTCGCGGAAGCGTTCACTGTTGCCGGCAACCGCCAGCGGCGCGCGGCTGGCGATCTTTTCTACCAGCCCGGTTACCGCGGCTACCCTGCCGGTTATCTCCGCGGCGAGCGACTCCCCCTCGCTGGCACGCATCTGCTCCAGTCTCTCCAGTGCCGCGGCGAGAGTGGTGAACAGAGGCGGTGCGACCTTTTCCAGATCGGCAGTCATCTCCTGGGTGGAGAGCACATCCCGCTGCGCCACTATCAGGGCGAGAGGGACCGGTTCGTAGTTGCCGAAATGGAGATTCATCGAAACAAAGGCATCATGATACGCTTTTGCCAGAGGAAGATTGACCTGCGGCAGATAACTCCCGCCTGCAGATGCTTCAAACTGCACGAAGGCATCAATCTTTCCCCTTTTGCAGCGCTCCGCGATCCGCTTTTTCAGCTCACCTTCAAGGGCAAGAAACTGCCTTGGTAGCTTCACCGTGATTTCGCCGTAGCGATGATTCACCGAGCGCAGTTCTACTGCCAATTTACCGTCTGCCGTTGCTTCTTCCGCCTTGCCGTAACCGGTCATACTCCTGATCATCTGCGCTCCCCTGTTTTTGTGTAACTATCTGCGGCTGTACAGCCCCTTCTCCCACCGCCAGGCATCGGCAACAATTCTCTCCAGACAGTTATAGCGCGGCGCCCAGCCGAACAGCTCCCGTATCCGCTCGGCAGTGGCGACCAGCATCGCCGGATCACCGGGCCGGCGCGGTTCTTCAACGACCCTGAAGTCAATGCCGCTCACCTTCTTCACAAAGCTGATGACTTCGCGCACACTCGAACCGGCGCCGTAGCCGACATTCACGGTCACCGAGCGGTGCTCGCGCTGCAGGTAGGAAAGCGCTGCCAGATGCGCCGACGCCAGGTCCTCGATATGGATGTAATCACGGATGCCGGTGCCGTCAGGGGTGTCGTAGTCCGTACCGTAGATGGCCACCTGGTCGCGCATGCCGAGCGCCGTCTGACAGGAAACCTTGATCAGATGGGTCGCCTCCGGCGTCCGCTGCCCCATTCTTGCTTCCGGATCGGCACCGGCCACATTGAAGTAGCGCAGGGCGGCATATTTCAGCGAAGAAGCCGCCGCCAGGTCGCGCAGCATCCACTCGCTCATCAGCTTGGAGGTCCCGTACGGATTGATCGGCACGGTCGGGCTGGTTTCGGCAGCATGGCCGTCGGCCGGCATCCCGTAGACAGCAGCCGTGCTGGAAAAAACGAACCGCTCGACACCGTATGTATGACAAACACGAAGCAGATTAAGGGTATTGCGCGTATTGTTCGTGTAATACTTTAAGGGCAGGGTTACCGATTCCGGGGCGATGATGGCTGCGGCAAAATGCAGGACCGTCTTGAAGCGGTGCTGATTGAAAACGGCATCGAGCTTGTCCGTATCCGCCAGATCACCCTCTATCAGCTCTTCGCCATGAATAAGCGCATCAGCGAAGCCGGTGGAAAGATTATCGTAGACAACAACCGTGTAACCGGCCTCGAACAGCTGCCTGACCACATGACTGCCGATGTAGCCGCAGCCGCCTGTTACCAGAATCTTCTCCATCCGTCACCTCACTCCGAGTAGCTCTGCAGGATTTTCTCAATGATATTGGAGGTCGATTTGCCGTCAACAAAAGAAACGAGTTCCACCCTGCCCCCTGCCGCCTCGACGATCTCCCTGCCGACCACACCGTCCAGGGTATAGTCACCCCCCTTGACCAGCACCGCCGGCTTGAGGGTGGTGATCAGGTTGAGCGGCGTATCCTCATCGAATATCACCACATAGTCGATGCAGTCGAGCGCGGCAAGGATATGCGCCCGCTCATCCTGACAGATCAGCGGCCGTTTCTCCCCTTTCAGGCGACGGATGGAAGCATCGCTGTTCAGCCCGAGCACCAGAATATCACCGAACGAGCGGGCTTTCTGGAGGTACTTGACATGGCCGACATGCAGCAGGTCAAAGCAGCCGTTGGTAAAGACGATCTTCCTGCCGTGCGCTTTTTCAGCGGCAACGATACCATCGAGAACATCGAGGTTCTTGATCTTGTTGTCGCTGTCCTTGTGGCCGCTGGCAACCTCGGCCAGAATCTCGGCCGGCGTTACCGTCGAAGTACCGAGCTTGCCGACGGCAATGCCGGCGGCAGTGTTGGCAAGAGCGGCAGCATCCTCCAGCGGCATCCCGGCGGCAAGCCCGAGGCTCAGTACCGCCAGCACCGTATCACCCGCTCCGGTAACATCGAAGACTTCGCGGGCCACGGTCGGAATATGCAGGGTCGCGCCGTCAGCCCGGAACAGTGACATGCCGGCTTCGCTTCTGGTGATCAGCACGGCGGCCAGCTGCAGTTCGGCCAGGAGAGCCGAGGCAGCAGACTGCAGGGATGCTTCGTCAACAATCGGCGTCCGCGCTGCCTGCTCGGCTTCCTTGCGATTGGGGGTGATGATGGTTGCCCCGCGGTATTTGCTGTAGTCTGACCCTTTCGGATCAACCACCACCGGAATGCCTCTGCTGCGGCCGACGTCAATAACCGCCTGTAGCACCCTGGCGGTCAGAACCCCCTTCAGGTAGTCGGAAACAACGAACACCTGAAAGCTGCCCCCTTCCCGTTCAAGAAAAGCAATGATCGCCTCTTCCGACGCTGCCGCTATCAGTTCGCGTGATTCGCGGTCAATTCTGACAATCTGCTGATGGGCGGCAATTACCCTGGTTTTCTTGCCGGTGCGCCGCGCCGGCTCGGCAAAGAGCGCTGTTGTCTCAACCCCCAGCCGGGTGAAAACATCCTGCAGCAAAGCGCCGTTATCATCGGTGCCGATCACGCTGCAGACCGCAACCTGGCAGCCGAGTGTCACCAGATTATTAACGACATTGCCGGCGCCGCCGAGACGGATATCCTCCCTCTGCACATCAACAACCTGCACCGGGGCTTCCGGCGAGATCCGCTCCGCTTTCCCCCAGAGGTATTCATCAAGCATCAGATCGCCGATCACCAGCGTCCTGATGGTGCCGGCATGACTGAAAAACGATTCAATATCTTTCCTGTTCATTCAAACTCCAGAACAACTCATAATATTCCCCGTTCCCCGTTCCCCGTTCCCCGTTCCCCGTTCCTAGAGCCTGGAGCCCGCTTTTCCCCGCCCCAGCCTGTCAAGAATTCCCGCGGCCAGCAGCGGGATCATGATCTCGTGATGACCGGTAACGGTATACCCCTGGCTGTGGCCGGAGGTCGGCCGCTTCACCACGTTCTGCAGTGGACGGTAATGCTGCTGCATATCAAAATTGGCGGTAGTGAAGTTGTCGACATGATGGCCGAGATTCTGGGCAATGGAAAGCGCCTTCAGAAAAACCTCCGGCAGGATGACCGCACTGCCGATATTGAGATAGACACCGCCGTCGCCCAGCTCGCTGACGATCGAGGTAAATAGCCGGAAATCGCGGAAGGAGGCCTCGCCAAGCACGGCGCCGTCCGCATCAGGGTGCTGATGGATGATATCGTTACCGATGGCGACATGGACAGTGACCGGGATGTTCCGCGCCGCGCAGAGCGCCAGCAGGCTGTACTCCTTGAAAGGGTTGCCGTTCTGCAGGATGAAGCGGCCGACCGCCTCGCCATAGCCGCAGCCGGCAGCGATCCCCTCGCGCAGCGCCCGGTTGATGTCCCGTCCGGTCTCCTCCGCCATGCCGAAGGTGCCGCAGTGCAGCACGGCGCCGACATCTTCGCTGGTCGCGGCGATCAGGGAGAGTTCGTAATCATGAACGGAACCGGAACCGTTCAGGGCAAAAGCGGTGACAACATCGGCATCCACCAGGCTCTTCAGCACCGGCTGCAGGCCGCACTTGATCACGTGGCCGCCCATGGCCAGCACCACCGGCTTCCCCTTTTCCCGGGCGGCAACAATGGCATCGATAACCCGGTTGAGGGCTTCAGCGCCGAGCTGTGCCGGCATGGCCGCCAGCAGGTCCGCCACCGACATGCCGGCGGCAACAGGCCCGGCCCCGTCACGCGGCATCTCCATCTTGTTGCGGCGCTCAGCCAGAGGATAGGTGGTAACCTTCGACAGGTCTGTCATGAAATATTGCATGGTCTCACCTTTCGCTTCAGACATGGTAGAATGACCGGTACCAGTCGACAAACCGTGCTATGCCGGTTTCAATGGTCGTCGCCGGCTGAAAGCCGACCGCAGCGGCAAGATCATCTATATCGGCAGCCGTGGCCGGCAGGTCGCCGGCCTGCAGCGGCAGCATGTTTTTCAGCGCCTTTTTCCCCAGACACTCCTCCAGAACCTCGATGAAACGGAGCAGCTCCACCGGCCGGTTGTTGCCGATATTATACAGCCGGTAGGGAGCAAAGCTGGCTGCCGGATCAGGAGCGTTCCCCGACCAGGCGGCATCCGGCGCGGGCACCTTGTCCATCACCCGCGCCACCCCTTCGACAATATCATCGATGTAGGTAAAGTCCCGCTGCATCCTGCCGTTATTGAAAACATCGATCGGCTTCCCTTCCAGAATGGCTTTGGTAAACAGAAAGAGGGCCATATCGGGCCGGCCCCACGGGCCATAGACGGTAAAGAAACGCAGACCGGTCGTCGGCAGGCTGTACAGGGCGGAATAGGCATGGGCCATCAGCTCGTTGGCTTTTTTTGTGGCCGCATACAGGGAGACCGGGTGATCCACATTCTGGTGGACTGAATAGGGCATGGCCGTATTTGCCCCGTAGACAGAACTTGAGGAAGCATAGACAAGATGTCCGACCCTGGCGTGACGGCATCCCTCCAGAAT
>JAGFXN010000002.1 GCA_017861215.1 Deltaproteobacteria bacterium
TCTGGAAAATGCCGCGCGGGAGCCGGAGATCACCGACCTTGCCAATATGCTGAACCAGATGGGAGCCAGAATCGACGGGGCGGGCACCGACACCATCAGGATAGCAGGGGTGAGCAGCCTGGCGCCGGTCGCCTATCGGGTCATGCCGGACAGGATCGAAGCCGGCACCTTTATGGTGGCGGCGGCTATCACCGGCGGCGATATCAGGATCCGCAACATGCAGCTGGAGCATCTTGATGCGCTGGTCTTCAAGCTGCAGGATGCCGGCGTCGAGATCATCAACAAGGACGGTATTGTCAGGGTCAGAGGGGCAAGAAAGATAAAAAGCGTCAACATCAAGACCCGTCCGTATCCGGGTTTCCCGACCGACATGCAGGCGCAGTTCATGGCACTGATGACGATAGCCGACGGGGCGAGCGTCATTGCCGAAAACATCTTCGAGAACCGTTTCATGCATGTCTCCGAACTGCTCCGCTTTGGTGCCGATGTCGTCATTGACGGCCGGAGCGCTACGGTCAAAGGGGTCAAAAAGCTCTCCGGCGCCCCGGTCATGGCGACCGACCTCAGGGCTTCGGCATCGCTGATTCTGGCAGGCCTTGCGGCCGAAGGGGAGACCGAGATAACGAGGATTTATCACCTCGACCGCGGCTATGAATCCATCGAGAAAAAGCTGGCGGGGCTCGGCGCAGATATAAAGAGGGTAAAGGAGTAGGCACTGGGCTCTAGGCATTGGGCACTGGGAATTTACCTAGAGCCTCGTGCCTATAGCCTAATGCCTGAAACAATTTATGAACGATTTTATTACGATAGCAATTCCCAAAGGTCGAATTCTGGAAGAGTCGGTGGCGCTGTTCGCCAGGATCGGCATCGACTGCGCCGAACTGCTCGGCAACTCCCGCAAGCTGATCTTTGAAAACGAGTCCCAGCGGATGCGCTACATGATTGTCCGGGCGACGGATGTCCCTACCTATGTGGAGTACGGCTCGGCCGATCTGGGTATCGTCGGCAAGGATACGCTCATGGAGCAGGGAAAAGACCTGTACGAACCGCTTGACCTCAAATTCGGCTACTGCCGGATGATGGTGGCCGAGCCGGTCGGCCTTGCCAGTGAAGACGACCCTTCCCGCTGGTCGAATATCAGGATTGCCACCAAGTACCCCCAGGTAACGGAGAAGTACTTTTCCGCCAAAGGGGTACAGGTAGAGATCATCAAGCTGTACGGTTCGATCGAACTGGCGCCGCTGGTAGGGCTCTCCGAGAGGATTGTCGATCTTGTCTCGACCGGCGAAACCCTGAAGCAGAACGGACTGGTCGAGGTGGAGACCATCGCCGAGATCACCACCCGGCTGGTCGTCAACCGGGCGAGTCTCAAGACGAAACATGAGCGGATCAGCCGGATTATCGAGGCGCTGGAGAAGCATGTCTAGAAACTGTCCAGCAATCCGCACAAAAAAAGACCGGGAAGCCCCGGTCTTTTTTTGTGCATTATAAAGGGGGATTATTCCCTGACGAAGGTATCCGTATCCGTTTTGTCCACCATCCCCATCAGGCGCATGTACTCATCCTCTATCATGTCGTAATGCCCCTGGGTCTCCTTTACTACCCGTTCGAAAACACTCTTGACCATCGGGTCGATGATATCCTGTGCCAGCACGGTGTAATGGGCAACAACAGACTTCTCTTCTTTCATCGCGATTTCAAGCGCCTGTTTTTCCATGGTGGCTTCGCCGACCGCCTTGATTAACGCCTTGTAGGTCGGATTGTTGACATCCGGCGGCGTTTTCATGTAACTTTCCACATCCCCGAATTCTCCCCCCTTGTAGTACTGGAAGAATGACTTGAGATGGCCAACCTCTTCATTGGCAAGCAGCTCGAATACTTTCCTGGCCCGATCGTTATGGGCATTGGCTGCTGCCTTGCGGTAAAAGTCTATACTGTCTTTTTCACCCTTGATCGCCAGTTTCAGGGCTTCCTGCAGCAGATATTCCTTTGGCATTGTTCTCCCCTCCCGTATGAATAGAATCAGTTTAGTGACAGTCTACCGCCAATTCAATACAGTTCAAGCGGCCAGCTCTATTTTTTAGCAGATTGTTGACAACTACTCCAGCCATGGTCATGCCGAAGATCGCCGGAATATAGGAGATGCTGCCGAGGGTCATCCGCCGCTGCCATTCACCGCCGTCAGGAAGCTCGATTTTTACCGGCGCTCCGTCGGTAACGGCACGGAACTCCTCGGTAGAGTAGACAACCGTTATCCCGGTCTCTATCCCCTCTTTGCGCAGCAGCTTACGCACCGATCTTGCCATCCGGCAGCGGCTTGTTGCCGCGATGTCGGCAACCCGAATGAGCGTCGGATCGAGCTTCATGGCAGCGCCCATGCTGGCAATAACCGGGATATCCCGTTCGCGGCAGCTCTTCAACAGGTGAATCTTGCTGGTGAAGTGGTCAATGGCGTCGAGCACATAATCAAAGCGGTTGTCAAGCAGGGTGTCGCTGTTTTCGGCGCTGTAAAACTCCTGCACCGGGATGATTGCCGCGGCCGGATTTATCAGCCGCAGCCGCTCCGCCATCACTGCGCTCTTGCTCTTGCCGACAGTGCCATCCATGGCATGCAGCTGCCGGTTGATATTGCTGATGCAGATATTGTCAAAGTCGACCAGGGTCAGGCGGCCGATACCGGCACGGCAGAGCGCTTCAGCGGCATAACTGCCGACGCCGCCCAGGCCGAACACAGCCACAGAAGTTTTCTGCAGGGCAGAGACACCTGCCTTGCCGATCAGGAGTTCAGTCCGTGAAAAACGATGCAGCTTTGACATGGAAAATCCTTTGCGCATTGAGAGTCGTTGCCAGAGCAACGTCTTCCAGGGTGAGCCCCTTTATTGCGGCGATTTTTTCTGCTACCGCCAGAAGGAAAGCCGGTTCATTCATGCTGCCGCGATAGGCTTGCGGGGTGAGGTCCGGTGAATCTGTCTCAAGAAGAAGGTGTTCGAGTGGAATATCACGTACGACCTGCACCGGCTTTACTGCTCCGCTCCAGGTGACCGGTCCGGCGATGCCGATCTTTAGTCCCAAAGCGATGCATTCCCGGGCTGTTTCGACGCTCCCCGAAAATGCGTGCATGACGCCGCCGGTTCTTGCGGACTCTTCGGCAAGTATCCTGAGCAGATCCGCAAAGGCTCGGCGGCAATGTATGAGTATTGGCAAAGAGTATTTTCCGGCAAGGCGCAGATGCCGGCGGAAGATATCCTGTTGCAGCAGGCGATCACAGTCCCTGTCGGTATAATCGAGCCCTGTCTCGCCGATGGCCACGGCAACTGGCAGATACTTTTCGAGTTCCGCAAGCGAGTCATCCGGACAGCCGCAGATATGAAGGGGGTGAATTCCGAATGCAGGGGAGATGGAAGGGTTTGCCGCGGCGGTTGCGGCAATGCCTTGCCACCCTGCCGGGGCCACTCCGGGACAGATGAACCGCACTACTCCGGCAGCCGCCGCACGCAGGAGAATCTGCGGCAGGTCCGAGGAGAGCGGCGGCAGATCAAGATGGCAGTGGGTATCGATGAACATCGGCAAACCGTTAATGACAGGTTGAAGGCGGAAGGTTGAAGGTTGAAATCAATATCCGGGCGTCGCTAACGCAGAGCCGGAGTTACTTGTAAACACTTGCCTCGCGAAGGTGCGCTGTTACTTCAGTCTTCAGTCTTCACCCCTTTTCCCCGCCGTTCTTCCAGGAACAAATCAAGCGCCAGCATGGCAACTCCGACACAGATGGCAGAATCGGCCACATTGAAAGCCGGCCAGTGGTGACTTCTCCAGTAGACATCAAGAAAGTCGATGACTTCGCCAAGGCGCAGCCGGTCGATAAGGTTGCCGATTGCTCCGGAAAGAATCAGGGTAAGAGAAAAAGCAGCAAACTGCTGGTCGTCACGCAGTTTTTTGAAGGCTACCAGGATAGCGGCCATGGCAATGAATGAAACCAGGATGAAAAAGGGCAGCCGCCAGCTTGCATCGGCAAGGAAGCTGAATGCGGCCCCCTTGTTGCGCAGGTACGTGATGCTGAACAGGCCGTCAAGCACCGGAATTGACTGGCCGAGCTGCATGGTCCGGTCGACGTAGAGCTTGGTCAGCTGATCGGCAACCAGGATCGCGGGGGTGAGGGACAGCAGTATAAGAGTTTTTTTCTTCATGGCCGCTCTGTTGAATCTTCGGCAGTTTTCAGCCTGCCGGAATTTGCTGCATATGCTAAAGGCCGGGTGGACCCGGCCTTTACAGGTATGAACGCTCTATTCCGGACTGAAATCCTGAACTACTTTTTCGGCTCTTTTGCCTTGGCAGCATCCGGTGCTGCCGGGGCAGCAGGGACAACCTTTGCATCCGGCTTCGGCTCACTTGCGGCGGCAGGAGTCCCGCCGAGTCCTTTGAGCACATCCTCCTTGATGGAGTATTTGCCGCTCTTCTTCAGATCTTCCTTGAGTTTCTGGAATACTTCCTGCTGCTTGGCCGGCTGCAGGGAAGTCTTGATCTGCTCCTTGACATCGTCGAAGGTCCGCTCACCTGCCGGCCGCATGCCGGTCAGTTTAATAATGTGGTAGCCGAACTTTGTCTTGACGATGTCGGAAACCTGATTCTCCTTCATCGCAAAGGCAACCTTCTCAAACTCGGGAATCATGGATCCTTTGCTGAACCAGCCGAGATCACCGCCCTTGGCCGCAGCACCGTCAGCTGAGTATTTTTTGGCAAGCTCTTCGAAATTGGCGCCGCCCTTGATCTGGGCAAGCAGCTCCTTTGCCTCTTTTTCAGACTTGACCAGTATATGGCTTGCCTTTACCTGGTCGCCGGTTTTGAATTTATCCTTGTTCTGCTCGTAGAACTTTTTCAGCTCTTCGTCACTTACCTTTGCCTGCTCTTCGACCTTCTTCTTCAGATATGCTTCGACCACGAGACGCTTTTTCAGCTCTTCAAGCTTCTCCTTTACCTCCGGAGCGTTCTCGATGCCTTCCTTGAGCGCCTCCTGCATGATCAGCTCGCGGATAATCATCGTCTCCAGCATCTCTTTCCTGCCTTCAGCTGTTTCTGTCATCGGCTTTAGATACGGCGGGAGATTTTCCACTTCTTTCTTGAAAGCATCAACCGTGATGGTTGTCCCGGCGACTTCGGCCAGAACCGGTCCGGAAGGCTTGCCCTCCTTTTTTACCTCCGCATCCTTTTTGCCGGTGCAGCCGAAGAGAGCGACAACACAGGCAACCGTTGCCGCAGACTTTATTACAGACTGTCTTTTCACAGTAATCTCCTTTCATCCTGATCGGTAAAATCCAACGGATGCTATCACATATACCCCAGTTTTTTCAAGAGATTTCTGGATTCAAGCAGTACCCCGTCAAAGGTGGTATCGCCGAGTTCGGCAGTCAGTCTGAAGTCAGGGGAGAACTGATATTTTTTCGGTTGATTCCTGATCAGGCCGATGATCAGATCCGGTGATAGCGGGGTTTTCTCATGGAAAGAGAAGATGAGCCGTTTGCCGTCGAATTCGGCTTCTTTGATCAGAACCTTCTTGAAGACAAGCCGGAGCTTCATCAGTTCGAGCAGATACTCGACCGCCAGCGGCGGCTTGCCGTAGCGGTCGACCAGCTCTCCCTGGATGTCCGTCACCTCTGTTTCGCTGCTGATCTGCGTCAGCTTTTTGTACAGCACCAGCCGCTGGTTGGCATCCCTGACATAATCTTCCGGGATGAAGGCGGGCACGCGGAGCTTGATCTCCGGCTCGACGCTTTCGATCCGTTCCTCACCCTTGAGGCGCTGAATCGCCTCTTCCAGCAGTTCGGTAAACAGCTCGAAGCCTACGGCAGCAATCTGTCCCGACTGCTTGGCGCCGAGGATATCGCCGGCGCCGCGGATCTCCAGGTCGTGGGTGGCAATCCTGAAGCCGGCGCCAAGCTCGGAGATGTCCTGCAGAATCTTGAGCCTCTCCCGTGAATCGCCTGCTATCGGCCCTTCAGACGGTATCAGGAAGTAGGCGAAGGCCCGCACCTTGGCCCTCCCGACCCGGCCGCGCAGCTGGTAGAGCTGGGCGAGTCCGAAGGCATCGGCACGGTTGACAATCAGGGTGTTGGCACTCGGAATGTCGAGACCGGATTCGATGATGGTGGTACAGAGCAGCAGATTCGTTTCGCCATGCATGAAGCCGAGCATCACCTTTTCCAGCTCCCCTTCCTTCATCTGGCCATGGGCCACGGCAATCTTTGCCTCGGGAACAATCCTGGCCAGATGTTCTGCCATGACGCCGATTGACTGGACCCGGTTGTGGACGAAAAATATCTGCCCGCCGCGGCGCAACTCCCGCATGACCGCCTCGCGGATCAGCTCTTCGCTGAAGCGGGCGACAAAGGTCTTGATGGCAAGCCGGTCCACCGGCGGCGTATCGATAATGGAGAGGTCGCGGATGCCCATCATCGACAGGTAGAGCGTCCGCGGGATCGGCGTGGCGGTGAGGGTCATGATATCGAGCGTTGCCCGGAATTTTTTGAGCCGCTCCTTGTGCGTCACCCCGAAGCGCTGCTCCTCGTCGACAATCAGCAGCCCCAGTTCGCGGAACTGGACATCCTTCTGCAGCAGCCGGTGCGTACCGATAACGACGTCGAGCCTGCCGGCGGCAGCATCGGCAAGAATCGCCTTCTGCTCCTTGACCGAGCGGAAGCGGGAGAGCATTTCGACGCTTACCGGATACTCCTTGAAGCGCTCCCGGAAAGATTCCAGATGCTGCTGCGCCAGGATGGTGGTGGGGACAAGAACCGCCACCTGCCTGCCATCCATGACCGCCTTGAAAGCCCCCCTGATCGCCACCTCGGTCTTGCCGTAGCCGACATCGCCGCAGATCAGCCGGTCCATCGGTCGTTCGCTCATCATGTCCTGCAGCACATCGTCGATGGCCGCCAGCTGATCAGGGGTCTCCTCCCAGGCGAAGGCCGCCTCGAATTCGCGATAGAGATCGTCCGGCGGCGAGAAGGCAAATCCTTTCTGGACCTGCCGGGCAGCGTAGATCTCCAGCAGTTCCTCCGCCATCTCCTCAACCGCGGCGCGCGCCTTGGCCTTGGCCTTGTCCCAGGCAGCGCCCCCCAGCCGATCCACCCGCGGTTCAAGCCCCTCGGCGCCGACATAGCGCTGCACCAGCGCCATCCTGTCCACCGGCAGGTAGAGCCGGTCGCCCCCGGCATACTCCAGGAGGAGAAAGTCTCCGGCCACACCGGAGAGCTCGATATGCTCCAGCCCCCGATACAGTCCGACTCCGAAGTCGAGATGCACCATATGATCGCCCGGCCTGAGTTCCGCCAGAGAGGTGAGAATCTGCTTCTTCTTCATCTCCGAGACGCCGCGGCGGCGAATCCTCTTGCCGAAGAGCTCTTCTTCGGCAATGACGATCGTCCCGGCGGCCGGCAACCGGAAGCCGCGGGAGATTTCACCGGTAAGGATGGCTATCCCCTTGTCGCGGCGGAACTCTTCGGCGGCAAAACTGCGGGGAGAGATGGCAAGCGGCAGGTCATAATGGTCCAGCAGCTGCAGCAGCCGTTCCGCCTGGCCGCGCTGATGGCAGGGTATGTAGATCTTCATGCCGGCGGCAAGCCAGTCGGCGAGTCGCTCGGCAAGCGGCTTCAGCACCCCTTCGCCGTCAGGGGTGATAGCCAGTTTGAGATCGTTGTTCTGCTCGACGGCAAAGGTAACCCGTGCGCTGTCGTCAGCGGTCAACAGTTCCAGTTTCGGCAGAAGGAGATGGCGCCCCGGCAAGCGCTCCGGCAGATTTTCCTCGTCGCCAAGGAACTGTTCCGCTGCTTCGCAGATAATCAGCTCTTTTTCCAGGGCGCTGTTTCTGGCAGTGGTCACGACATGCAGCCACTCTTCACGGGCTTCTGCCAGCGCTTCCGGCTCAAGGAGAACCGTGACGGCCGCGGCTCCGGCATAATCGAAAAGGGTTTCCAGCGGACCGTGGAAAAGGGGGAGAAGGTTTTCTATGCCCGGCGGATAGATGGAAGCGTTCAGCTGCTCCACCAGCTCCCGGCGCCGGGGAACGGTAATGTCGATCGCATCGCAGAGCCGTTTGAGCCGCCCGCTGAAACGCTTCATCACCTCCGGGTCGAGGATAACCTCCCGTGACGGCAGCAGCACCAGCTCATCCAGCGGCAGCAGCGACCGCTGCGATACCGGGTCAAAGGTCCTGATGGTTTCGACAAAATCGCCGAAAAACTCGATCCTGACCGGAGCAGGCAGATTGGGAGGGAAGATATCGAGAATGCCGCCGCGCGCCGCAAAGGCGCCGCGATCCTCGACCAGCGGGACAGGAGAGTAGCCGAGCTTCACCAGCTTTTCCAGCAGCTCCTCACGGGAGATCTCTTCGCCGGCCACCAGATACTGGGAGAGATCCCCAAGGGTCTGCCGCGGCAGCACCTTCTGCACAACCGCTGCATACGGGGCAACGACCACCCTTGCCTGCCCTCCCATGAGGCGGAAGAGGGTGTTCAGCCTTTCTCCGGTTATGTCGGCATGGGGTGAAGAGCCCTCCAGGACGGGTACGTCCCAGGCGGGGAAGTGGAGAATCTCCTCCGGCTTCCCGGCAAAGAAGCGCAGTTCGCGCAGCAGCTCTTCCGCTGCGTCGCCGTCAGCCGTTACCACCAGGAAAAGATCACTGCTCTGTTTGAGAAGGTTTGCCAGCAGATACGCCGGTGAAGAGCCGGTCAATCCGCTAGCGGTTATGAACGCGGCCCCGTTTGCAAGGGCCTGGGCAATCTTAGTCAACTGCTTGTCGAAATCTGCCACAATACCGCTCCTGAAAACCTGCACCATCATAGCCGGTTCCGCTGCCTGGCGCGCGCAACTGTCATCGTATGCCTGTAAACCGGGGCGCTGTCAAGGGGCTTGACATACGCTCGACTCAAGGTTAGCTTTGTCACAGCAAAAGTTACGGGAGGCAGTTCATGGCTGTTACGAAAGCAAAGGTTTTCCTCTGGATATTCATGCCGTTTGTGCTGGCTGGCGCCCTTTTTGCCGGCTATCTCTGGGTGGCCCTCCACTGGAGCTATTCAAAAGGTGAGCGTGCCGGCTATGTGCAGAAGTTTTCCCAGAAAGGCTGGCTGATCAAAACCTGGGAGGGGGAACTCGCCTTGGTTGCCGTGCCGGGATCCATGCCGGAAAAATTTTTCTTTACCGTCCGTGATGATGAACTGGCGAAAAGGATCAATGCTGCGGTCGGCAAGAGAATAGCCATCGCGTACGAGCAGCACAAGGGGCTGCCGTCCAACTGGTTCGGGGACACCGATTACTTTGCCTACGAGTTGAAGGTTATTGAGTAAGCAGGGGTTTAGGCTGAAGGCTGAAGGTAGAAGCAAAAGACTGATAATCGTATGGGGGATAGCAGCATGCAGAGACGCCGCTTTATCCAGCTTCTCGGACTGACCGCACTCTTCTGGCAGAGCCGGCTGCGTGAGCTGTTTGCCGCAACCGGTGCGGTAGTCGCCGTGGCCGAAGGAACCGACCATGCCCGCATTACCAGAAACGCCATCAATGCTCTCGGCGGCATGAAGCGTTTCGTCAAGCCGGGGCAGACGGTGGTGGTGAAGCCGAACATGGGGTGGGACCGGAGCCCGGAACTGGCCGCCAATACCAATCCTCTGGTGGTCCGGGCGGTTGTGGAGGAGTGCCTGCAGGCCGGGGCGAAAAAGGTGAAGGTGTTTGACCGGACCTGCAACGACGAGCGGCGCTGCTACATGAACAGCGGCATCGAGAACGCCCTCAAGGGGCTCAAGGGGGTGGAGGTCAAGCACCCCGAAGAGGAGCGCTACCAGAAGGTGGTGCTCAACGGCAGCGCCTTGAAGGAATGGCAACTGTACGGCGAGGCGGTTGCCGCCGACGTTTTTATCAACGTGCCGGTGCTGAAGCACCACGGCCTTTCCAGGCTGACCATCGGCATGAAAAATGTCATGGGGATCATGGGGGGCAACCGCGGTGCCATCCACAAGAATATCGCCGTCAGCCTGGCGGACATTAACTCTGTCTTCAAGACCCATCTGGTGGTGGTCGATGCCACGCGGGTTCTTACCGCCCACGGCCCCCAGGGGGGCGACATCAAGGATGTCAAGCTTCTCAACAAAGTGCTGGCCTCAACCGACATCGTTGCCGCCGACGCCTACGCCACAACCCTGTTCGGCCTGAAGCCGGAAGATATCGCCGTGACCGTGGAGGCGCACAGACGCGGTCTGGGCGAAATCAGGGTAGAGCGGATGAAAATCCTCAAGGTCTGAGGTCAAAAGGTCGCGCAGCATTATGAAACTGGCCGGTCTTTTCAGCTGGAATGAACATACCCGCGCGGTCCTTTCGGACATCCGGAAATTTATCGGTCCCGGTTTGCTGGTGACCGTCGGCTTCATCGATCCCGGCAACTGGGCCGCAAACGTTGCTGCCGGCTCTCTCCACGGCTACTGTCTCCTCTGGATGGTAACCCTCTCCACCGTCATGCTGATCCTGCTGCAGCACAATTCCGCCCACCTCGGCATCGTCACCGGCGAGTGCATTTCCGAAGCAGCTACCCGCCATCTCCCCGTCTGGATATCCCGGCCGATTCTCGGCTCGGCCTGCGTTGCCGCCTGTGCTACCGCCACGGCCGAACTGCTCGGCGGCGCCATCGCCCTCAATATGCTGTTTCATATCCCGTTGAAGATCGGCACCCTGCTGGTCCTCGGGCTGATCCTCTGGCTCCTGTTCGGCACTGCCTACCGCAAGCTGGAACGGTTCATCATCGGCTTCGTCTCCCTCATCGGCCTTTCTTTCATCTACGAGCTCTGGCTCGTGCCGACCGACTGGCAGGCAGCGGCCAGAGGCTGGGTCACTCCCGCTATCCCCCCCGGCTCGCTGCCGATCATTATGAGTGTCCTCGGCGCCGTTGTTATGCCGCACAACCTCTTCCTCCATTCCGAAATCATCCAGAGCCGGCAGTGGAACCGCGAGGACGAAGCGGTGATCAAGTATCAGCTGAAGTTCGAGTTCCTCGACACGCTCATCTCCATGGGGGTCGGCTGGGCGATCAACAGCGCCATGATCCTCATGGCTGCGGCTACCTTCTACTACAACCATATCTCCGTGACCGAGCTCTCCCAGGCGGAGCAGATGCTCCGGCCGCTCCTCGGCAGCACTGCCGCCATCGTCTTTGCCCTGGCACTGCTGATGGCCGGGCTCGCCTCATCCATCACCGCCGGGATGGCGGGCGGCAGCATCTTTGCCGGAATCTACGGCGAACCGTTCAACAGCAGCGATCCGCACACCAAAAGGGGCATCCTCCTGACTCTGGTGACCGGTGCGGCAGCGATTTTCCTGATCGAGGACACTTTCAAGGGGCTCATTTACTCACAGGTGCTTCTCAGTATCCAGCTCCCCTGGACTATCTTCCTCCAGGTCTGGCTCACCTCGTCGAAAAAAGTCATGGGCAAACACGCCAACACCCCCTTCGGCAGCCTCCTCCTTTGGGGCATTGCCCTCATTGTCACCGTTTTGAATGTCATGCTGTTGCTGGATTTCCTGCGCTAACTTTTCGCTTGCTACAGCGGTTGTGATGGCATAAATTACCTAAACGCCCGTAATCAATTGCAAAAAGTATATTGAAAGAAGGGAATGTCCATTAAAACTGCCAATGCATTTCTGGGTTACCGGGAGAAATGCCTGCATGCGGGCATTGACGACTAACCTGCTAAGCCGTTCACATTGAAGCAGCTGTATCAGGTTTTACTGCGCTGGCTTGACTCAAGCAAAAACTCACCTTTTGGAGAAAGGCACATGCAATCTGACGAGTCCTTACTATCACCTTCAGCAGACGCCATTTCGCCGGTCATCGACAGAAAATTCATTGACTCAATCATCTCCCTCCAGCATCCCGGGAACCCCGACCTGCTGGAAAGGATTATCGATAAATATATTAATGATTTCGGGTGCTTGTGCAGCGGCATGCTGCTCGCATTGGACGAAGGCGATATAAACAGTATTCGCCTGATGGCGCATAGTCTCAAGTCAGGCAGTGCAATTCTCGGCTTAACTTCGCTGGCAGAGTCGTGCAAAAAACTTGAAGCGCTTGCCCGTAACAACTCAACCGATGGGGCAGCCGAATTGCTGGAACAGATGAAAAAAGATTTTGTCGAAGTCCAAAATATACTGCACACGTTCAAGTCAAGGAATCATGAGGCATGAGTAGATATCAGGATACTTTCTCTGGCAAGGTACTGATCGTTGATGACGAATTGATAGTTCGCATTCTGGCCGGCGAGGCATTGGCGCAGGCTGGTTTCCAGGTCAGAACGATTGATGACGGCAGCCAGGTCGCCGCACTGCTGGGTGAATTTGTTCCGGATATCATCCTTCTTGATGTGGTAATGCCTGGCCTGGATGGATACGCCACCTGTGCAGAGCTGCGCCGGAGCGAGCCTGGAGCGGATATCCCGGTACTCATGATGACCGGTTTCGATGACCTTGAATCATTACAGTCTGCCTATCAAGCCGGTGCTACGGACTTCATCACCAAGCCGATCCACTGGCAGGGCCTGCCCTACCGCGTGCAATACATCATCAGATCAAGCCAGGCATATAAGGAGCTGAAAACAAACAAAATTCTCCTCAGTCAGGCACAGCGCCTGGCTGGTATCGGCAGCTGGCAATGGCACCTGAGCAACGACACATTCCTATGGTCAGAGGAGCTCTATCAGATATTTATCATTGATCGACAGGAAGACGACAGGACATCCCATTCGTTTTTCAGATTCATTCATCCTCTTGACCAGGTACTGGTCAAATCCGCAATTGAAGCAGCGGTCGCCGGGAAAACAAATTTGAGTATTGATCACCGGGTTATTCTGCCGACGGGCACGGAACTGAACGTGCACACTGAGGCGGTACTGGAGTTTGACGGTGACGGGCTCCCCTGCAAAATGCTCGGTATTGTACAGGATATCACCGAACGCAAGCGCGCAGAGGAACAGATCAGTTATATGGCTTACTACGACACCCTGACCCGTCTGCCAAACCGTCAGCTGTTCAACGACCGGCTGACGCAAGCACTGCGGCGTTCCGAACGTGCCGGTGAAAAACTGGCCGTTCTCTTTATTGACCTGGATGACTTCAAGCTGATCAACGATAGCCACGGTCACCGGGTGGGCGACCTTATGCTGGAAGAGGTCGCCCGGCGTCTTGAAGAGGAAACCCGCGCCAATGATACTCTGGCCCGTCTGGGCGGCGACGAGTTCACCATATTACTGCATGATGTCAAGTCAGAGGAGAATGTTCTGCTGGTTGCCCAAAAGCATCTGCACAATCTGCAGGCTGCCTATCAGCTTGACAACAAGCAACTGTTCATCTCGGCCAGTATCGGTGTAGCCCTTTATCCGGATCATGGCGATACAGTGGAGGTACTGGTGAAAAGTGCCGATGTCGCCATGTACCAGGCCAAGGAAAAGGGCAAAAACCATATTGAATTCTTTACCGAGGAACTCTACAGCAAAGCTTCGGAACGGCTCTCGCTGCAGGGTGACTTGCGGCGGGCACTGGAACAGGAAGAATTTGTCCTGCACTACCAACCGAGAATCAACCTGCTTACCGGATGCTGGAGCGGGGTCGAGGCGCTGGTTCGCTGGCAGCATCCAGAGCGGGGACTGCTCTTGCCGCTCACCTTCATCCATCTTGCGGAAGAGACCGGGCTGATCATGCCGCTTGGCGAATGGGTGCTGCGGGAGGCCTGCCAGCAACTGCACCGCTGGCATGATGAAGGCTTGAATCTGGCACGCATATCGGTAAATGTATCCCCTCTGCAGTTCCGGCGCCAGAATATCCTTGAACTGGTCAAGAGCGCCGTCAGCAATGCTTGTCTCTGCAGCCGGGCACTGGAGCTGGAGATCACCGAAAGCGCATTGATGCACGACATGGCGCAGTCGATTGCGACACTGCAGCGCCTGCAGCATCTGGGGGTCAACATCAGTATCGATGACTTTGGTACCGGCTACTCTTCGCTCAGCCACTTGCGAACCCTGCCGATCAACATCCTCAAGATTGACCGATCATTTCTTCGCACCGCGCATGAATCGGCGGATGATGCCCAGATCCTCTCCTCCATCATCGCCATGGCCCAAAGCCTCAACCTTGCAATAGTGGCCGAAGGGGTCGAATGCGCAGAGCACGAAGCACTGCTGCATCAACAGCACTGTCGTGAAGCCCAGGGATTCTTCTATGCCCGCCCGATGCCGGCAGATGAGCTGACTTGCCTGCTGCGTGACGGCAATCATAGCTTCGAACCGGTCGCCTCTCGTAGCGGCGGCGACAGCCAGCAGCCATGCAGCCTGCCCGCAGGGGACACGAATCTCTCCGGAGACGGCCCACAGCCGGTTTGCCTGCAGGTGCCGGGCCGCCCCCTGGCCTGTCAGGGCCGCCGGTTCTGTGCAACCGCCACAGTCTGGCCCCCTTCTCCGCCATTGCAGCAAAAATCCGGCAAGGATGGCACAGCAGCGTAAACGGGTACATCCGCTGCGGAGTTCAACCGCAGCCTGCTCGATGCATTGGCCGGGATCTGGCAGCGAAGAGAACGAACAGCATGACTGCTCGCCGTGTTTCGCCTGACCGGCCTGCGGCGAGGTTATGCCACCGGCAACGGCTAGCAATTCCCCAGCGGGCTGCAATGCAGATGACGCAGCTACGGACAACGGATCATGAGCGACTCACCGACAGAACCGACTATCCTGATACTGGACGACGACGAAGACGTCCGCTGCATCGCCGAATTCATGCTGAACCGGCTTGGATTCGCCGTTGTGCCGGCCACCAGGGGAACCGAGGCCATCGAGCGCTACCAGGCGGCTCTGGACGCAGGAATACGCTTCCATGCCGTCATCCTCGATAGCAACATACCGGGGAGCATGGGCGGCGGCGAAGTTCTGGGCCGACTGAAGGAAATTGACCCTCAGGTAAACGCCTTCATCTCTTCCGGCAATCCGTTTGATCCGTTGATGGTAAACCCGGCTGCCTTCGGGTTCCGCGGCGCCATTGCCAAACCGTTTGTAACCGAAAATCTCCGCATACTGCTCCCGCCAAAGTAATTCCGGTTCCAAATCAAAGATGACATCAAGGCGGCAAGGATTGAGGCGACGAGGCGTACAATTCGGTACGTTGAGGAGCCGAAGACGAGCCAACGATGATGCCGCTTTGATTTGGAATTGGAATAAACCGTGCTCAACGGCAACCGTGCCCCGCTGCATACTCCTTGAAAATCCGGCTGGCGTCGCTTGCCAGCCACCTCCCGGTTTTGGCCATGCATGCGTGGCGGATTACGGCGACATTGCCCCGGAGAGCCGTCGCTGCCGGCAGGGGTGACTGTCTCCGCAGAGTGCGGTTGCCAAGGGACAGGTAGCGTCCGTCGGCAGGGCAAAAACCCCTGGATGGCTGTTCTGCTCTGCTGCAGCCCCGGCTATGATTTGCATTGACGACGAATTGTTCTGGTGGCAGATTGTTCGATACAAGGAGACTGACAATCAGGTCTTCCCCGCATCATCAGGGAGTTTCCCCATGACAACAGATCCTGACCGTTTCGTTGTTGCTCACCCACGCCGATGAAAAGACCGACCGCCGCCCGTATCTGCCAACTGCTTTTCCTCGCCGTCTTCCTGGTACTCTTCCTGATGACTGAATACCGGGGGAGCGACCGGATCGTTGCGGCGGTGAACGCCTTTTTCCGCGCCAATCCGCTGACCGCCGTCACCACCATGTTGGCGACGAAATCGTATGTGCCACTGCTGCTGCCAGGGCTGCTGATGCTGTTCTTCGCCTTCTTCCTCGGGCGCTTTTTCTGCGGCTGGCTCTGCCCCCTCGGCACGATTCTCGACCTGCTCACCGCTAGAATCCAGAAAACCGCTCCGCTCCGCTGGCTGACGGGGAGGGTGAAATACTGGCTGCTGCTCCCCCTCCTCGGGGCATCCCTTTTCAATCTCAACCTGGCGGGACTGTTCGATCCGATCGCCATCCTGCTGCGCGGACTGACCTTTTTCCTCCACCCGCTGCTAGGCGACTCGGTACGCGGTTCGTGGCGGGCTCTGTACGGGATCATCGGCGAGCAGCGGGATCTGCTGGCACCGGGCTACCGGGTTGTCAGCGGCTATCTGCTCCCCTTCCGCGAGGCGCTCTACCCGCTCGCCTTCCTCTCGGCCGCTATCCTGCTGCTGGTCATTCTGCTCGAGCGCTACGGCGCGCGGACCTGGTGCCGCCAGCTCTGCCCGCTCGGTACGTTGCTCGGCATTGCCGCCCGCTTTGCGCCGCTGCTGCGCACTCCGGCCGCCCCCTGTTCCGCCTGCCGCAAGTGTGCAACCGTCTGCCCGGCAGGCTTTGACCGCGACATCATGCAGAAGGAGGAGTGCCTTGCCTGCATGGCCTGTGTGGCCGCCTGCCCGACGAAAAAGGTCCGCTTTGCTTTCGGTCTGCCGGCTGGAGAAAAACCGCTCATGGAGCGGCGCGTCTTCCTCGGCGGGCTCTTCTCCGGCTTCCTGCTGGCCCGGCTGTTCCGCTTTCGTGATCCGCAAGCGGAGTCACGGCTGCTGCGTCCGCCGGGGATCAGGAGCGAGGACGAGTTCCTCAAGAAATGCGTCCGCTGCGGCGAGTGCATGAAGGTCTGCCTGAAGAGCGCCCTGTACCCGGCCTTCTCCCAGGCGGGGCTGGAGGGGCTCTACACGCCGCTGCTCATCCCGCGTCTCGGTTACTGCGAATACAACTGCTCCCTCTGCGGCCAGGTCTGCCCCACCGGCGCCATCCCGGATCTGCCGCTGGCGGAGAAGAAACGCCAGGTTATCGGCAAGGCGGTGTTCGACAAGAACCACTGCATCCCGTTTGCCAGGAGGCTGGACTGTATTGTCTGCGAGGAGCACTGCCCTATTCCGCAAAAGGCGATCCGGTCGGAACAGGTGATGATGAAAGGGTTCGATGGCAGAGAGGTCAGCGTGAAGCTGCCGTATGTGGTGGACGAACTCTGCAACGGCTGCGGCATCTGCGAGAAGGTCTGCCCGCTTGAAGGGAAAGCGGCGATCGAGGTCTTTGCGGTAAAGGATAAAACACCGCTGCAGGAGTCGGCGCTGGTTGTTGACACGTCAGCGCCGGCGGCTGAAGATCCGTACCGGTGAGATGAGGCACGGGGGGTGAAGTTAAGGCGTGCCTTCTTCGTGAGGCGAGGCTGTTCCGGTTGCGGCACCAAAGTCAGTAAAGGCAGTCTTTTCCCTTTAGCCTAAGGACCGTGCGCGCCTATTGCTAACCGCTTCCTCCGAGGTTACGGACCGGTCATCTTCTCCGGGCGTACCAGCTCATCAAACTCCTCGCCGCTCAGAAATCCCAGCTTCAGGGTCGCTTCCCGCAGGGTCAGCCCTTCATGATGAGCGCTATGCGCAATCTGCGCTGCCCGGTCGTAGCCCAGCCGCGGCGCCAGCGCCGTTACCAGCATCAGCGAGTTTGCCAGGTGCGCGGCGATCCTCTTCCGGTCGATGGTCAGGCCGTCCAGCAGATGCTCTTGAAAGGAGCGGCAGGCATCGGCCAGCAGGGTCACCGACTGGATAAAATTATGAATGATGACCGGTTTGAAGACGTTCAGTTCGAAATTTCCCTGGGTCGCGGCGAAACTTATAGCAGCGTTGTTGCCGTGAACCTGCACGGCCACCATGGTCAGCGCCTCGCACTGGGTAGGATTGACCTTTCCCGGCATGATGGACGAGCCGGGCTCGTTTTCCGGAATGACCAGCTCTCCCAGGCCGCAACGCGGCCCGGAGGCGAGCCAGCGGATATCATTGGCGATCTTCATCAGCGAAGCGGCAAGGGTGGTGACGGCGCCATGGGCGAAGAGGAGCTCGTCATGGGCGGACAGGGCGGCAAACTTGTTGGGGTGCGAGCGGAACGGCAGCCCGGTAAGGGCGGCGATCTCTGCCGCAGCCAGTGCGCCGAAGCCGGCGGGGGCATTGAGGCCGGTGCCGACGGCGGTGCCGCCGAGCGCCAGATCGAACAGGCCGTCCAGCCCGCTCTCCAGCCGCAGCAGATCCCTCTCCAGCAGGCTCGCCCAGCCGGACATCTCCTGGCCGACGGTCAGCGGCACCGCATCCTGCAGATGGGTGCGCCCTATCTTGACGACGGCGGCAAACTCCGCCGACAGTGCCGTTATCTTCTCCCTGACCGCGGCGACCGCCGGCATGAGCCGTTCCTGCAGCACCGTTGCCGCGGCGATGTGCATGGCGGTCGGAAAGGTGTCATTGGATGACTGCGACATGTTGACATGGTCATTGGGATGCAGAGGGCTTTTCGATCCCAGCACCCCGCCTGCCAGCTCAATGCCCCGGTTGGCGATCACTTCGTTGACGTTCATGTTGGTCTGCGTACCGCTGCCGGTCTGCCATACCGCCAGCGGAAAGTGACCGGCAAGGCTGTCGGCGCTGACCTCTGCCGCCGCCCGGATGATGAGGTCAGCCTTGTCCGGCGGCAGAATGCCGAGGCGCTCGTTCACTCTGGCGGCGGCTTTTTTCAGAACCCCGAACGCCCGGATGAGTTCCGGCGGCATCTTTTCGCTGCCGATGCGAAAGTGATGGATGGCCCGCTCCGTCTGTGCTCCCCAGTAAGCCTCAGCCGGCACGGCGATACTCCCCATGCTGTCGCTTTCCATCCTTGTCTGCCGGTCAACAGAGCGCTCGCTCATGGTCCCTCCCTGGAAATATCCTCGTGACAATGTCGCAGGAGATTATTCCGGCCTGCTGTTGCTGATGGCCGTGATGTAGACCGTCAGATCCCCTGAAGGCCTGCGTATCGTCACTTCATCATCAATCTTTTTCTGCAGCAGCGCCTGCCCGACCGGCGAGTCGATACTGATCATCCCCTGCGCCACATCGAATTCATCCGATCCTACCAGCCGGTAGCAGCGTTCGTTGCCATCCTCATCCTCGTAGCATACCCAGCAGCCGAAGGAGACGGAGTGAGGCTCGGCGGGCGGCGCGGCTATCTTGAGCAGCTTGAGCCTGCCACCCAGATGCTTCAGTTTTCTGTCGATCTCGCGTAGCCTTTTCTTGCCATAGATATACTCGGCATTCTCCGAACGGTCACCCTCAGCCGCCGCGTCGGCAACACCCTGCACCACCTTGGGCCGTTCAACCCGCCAGAGATGATCAAACTCTGCCTGCAGTTTTTTCAGCCCTTCAGCGGTAATCAGATTTGTCATTGCGCGCTCCTGCCCGGCTGGTCTCTCTGGAAAACTACCCTAAAGCGCAAAAAGATGTAAGGTGAATTTTTTGCTGATGTCAGGTATAATCTACAACTTTAGTCGCAATACACTTCAAAAGGGCTGCCAATCATGACTCCAGCAAAGAAGCACAAGAAAGTATTCAGCCCCGGGCTTACCAATGCCCCACCTCTTGCCATGGATGTTCCCGGACTGGCGCGTGGTTTCCGCCACTATTTCACCCACAGCCTCGGCAGGGACAAGTACTGCCGCTCGGCAAACTATCATTACATTGCCCTCGCCATGACGGTCAGGGATCGTCTCATGGAGCGCTGGAAGAACACCCGTTACGCCTATGAGGAGGCCGATTGCAAACGTGCCTGCTACCTCTCCCTGGAATTCCTGATGGGGCGTGCTCTCGGCAATGCAGCGCTCAGCCTCGGCATCACCGACAGGATCAGCGAAGCCCTGCATTCGCTCGGCTTGGAACTGGAGGACCTGGTGGATGCCGAGCAGGATGCCGGCCTGGGGAATGGCGGCCTCGGACGGCTTGCCGCCTGTTTTCTCGACAGCTGCGCCACGCTGCAGCTGCCGGTCACCGGCTACGGGATACGCTACGAGTACGGCATGTTCCGCCAGAAGATCGAGAACGGCCGCCAGGTGGAAGAGCCCGATCACTGGCTGCGCGGCAGCAATCCCTGGGAGATTCCCCGGCCTGAATACAGCCAGAAGAT
>JAGFXN010000253.1 GCA_017861215.1 Deltaproteobacteria bacterium
CCGGTGAATCACCGAAAATCTCCAGACGGGATTTTGCTGCCGCGACGTACTCTTCCGCCCGGTGGATGGTGTAGTCCAGCCCGCCGAATCTGGTCACCAGCGCGAATACCTGGTCAAAATCCCCGCTCTCAAGCTCTTCCTTTTCAACGATGCTGCCGACAATGTCCCGCTCGGCAGCCGAACATCTCTTGAGAGTCTCGATAAGCGGCAGGGTGATCTTCCCCTCTTCCAGGTCGTGGCCGATGCTTTTCCCGAACTCTTTCTCGTCTGCCACATAGTCGAGTGTGTCATCCATCAGCTGGAAGGCAATCCCCAGATCCATGCCGAAAGCCGCCAGAGCGGCTTCCTGTTCCACAGTCGCCCCGCCGATAATGGCGCCCGCCTGACAGGCTGCGGCAAGGAGAACGGCTGTTTTGCAGACGACCACCTCTATATAGCGCTCTTCGGTTATATCGACGTCACTGGTGCAGATGAGCTGCATCACTTCACCTTCGGCGATGCGGGTAGTGGCATCGGCGAGAACACGCAGCACATTGAGGTCGCCGTCAGCAACCATGAGAGAGAAGGACTTGGAGAAGAGGAAATCGCCGACCAGCACCGAGGCTTCGTTCCCCCAGAGCGTATTGGCAGAGGCCAGCCCGCGCCGCAAATTAGCGCTGTCGACAACGTCGTCATGCAGCAGTGTGGCTGTATGGATGAATTCGACAACACTGGCAAGGGGTACAGAGCGTTCGCCGCTGTAATCGAGCAGCTTCGCCGCCAGGAGCAGGAGTGCCGGACGAATCCTTTTGCCGCCGCTGGAAAGGACATACTCACCGACTTTCCGGATGAGCGGCACTTCGGATTCGAGATCCTTTTTGAACTGCCTTTCGACGTTTTTCAGATCAGCGCCGATAAGGGCAATCACTGACTCCATACCTGTAACCTCGCACGTTTGGGCAATACTAGCGAATGGTCATGTTGTTTGTCAAAGCATTTCTGGCAGTAAAATTGTTGCCTTAAGCCGTCCTTTCGGGCTAACCTTGGAGAATGTCCATTGCTCTCCGCGAGAAAGACCTGGAAAACTACCAGGCGCTGGTGCGCAAGGTTGACGAACTCTGTGCCGCTGTAAACAGGGAGTTTGCCGACCAGATACTCTGCCGGGCAGGCTGTAGCGGATGCTGCCGGGAACTCACCCTGTTCCCGGTCGAAGCGGCGGCGCTGCTGACCGCCCTGTCCGGTCTGCCCCGGGAGCCGGCCGCAAGGATCGCTGCAGCACCCGCCGACGGCAGGACCGGCAGTTGTCCTTTGCTTGCCGACGGTTTGTGCCTTGTGTATGCCAGTCGCCCCATTATCTGCCGCACCCACGGCCTGCCTCTGCTGCTCAAGGTTGCCGGGGAGAACAGGGTTGATTTCTGCCCGGAAAATTTCCGGGAGGCCAAAGCGCTGCCAGGGCAGGCGATCATCAACCTTGAACTGCTCAATCAGGCCCTGGTTGCCATCAATGCGCTCTTTATCGAGACTACCGCCGCCGCTTTCCTGAAAAGCGGCCAAAGACAGAGCATTTCCGCACTTATTGAAATCTGGAAAGGATTGAACCATGACACTGCTTGATGCCATTATGACTGCGAACAGCAAGTTCGTACACCCCGGCGCATTTCCACCGCTGCCGAAAAATCCGAAAAAACAGTTTGCCATCTTCACCTGCATGGATACCCGCCTGGTCGACTTTCTGGAACCGGCGATGGGGATCAGGCGCGGCGACGCCAAAGTTATCAAGAATGCGGGCAACACCCTGGTAGATCCGCTGCACGGCGGCGTTATCCGCAGCCTCGTCGCCGCCATTTTCATGCTGGGAGTAGACGAGATTTTTGTCATCGGCCATGAAGACTGCGGCATGGCAGCTGTTGATCCGGATCAGCTGCAGGCAGACATGATCGCCAGGGGGATCAGTGCGGCGGCAATCCAGGAGCATGTACCTGATCTCGCCCAGTGGATAGGAGCCTTCGGCTGCCCCCATGAAAACGTTGCCGATGTTGTCGGCAAGATCAGGGCGAACCCTCTCATCCCTCCTGACGTACCGATCCACGGGCTGATATTCTGTCCGAATGACGGCCGTCTGGAAGTCATCGTCAACGGCTATGAAGCGCCGCTGTTCCTACCTGCAGGAGGTGCATGATGCACGTTGATCTGAACGGTTTTTCACTGCATTACGAAGATTGCGGAACAGGAGCACCGCTGCTCCTGATCCACGGTTTTCCGCTGTCAGCAGCGATATGGAGAGAGCAGACCGCCGCTCTTGCCGGAAAAGTCCGGGTCATCACCCCGGATCTGCGCGGCTTCGGCAGCAGTGAAGCCCCGCAAGGGGCATGCACGATGAGTACGTATGCCGATGACATGATTGCCCTGCTTGATCATCTCGGTCTGGAACGGGCCGCCGTCTGCGGCATGTCCATGGGGGGATACGTGCTGCTGAACCTGCTGGAACGGTACCCGGCGCGGGTTTCCGGCGCCTGCTTCATGGTGACGAAAGCCGCTGCCGATGATGCCGAGGGACGGGCACGGCGTCTGCTGCTTGCCGATGAAGTGCTGCAATCAGGGGCAGCAGTTGCGGCGACTGCTTTCAGCAAAATGCTTTTTGCCCCGGAAACAGCGGCAAACCGGCCGGAACTGGTAGCGGAGGTGCTGGAGATCATGATGGCGGCACAGCCTGCCGGCCTGGCCTCCGGGCTGCTGGCGATGCGGGAGCGGGCCGATTACAGCAAGCGGATGGATATCTGCACGGTTCCGGCCCTGGTTATCGGCGGGGAAGAGGATCTGGCGATACCGCCCGAAGAGAGCCGGAAACTTGCAGCGGCACTCCCCGGGAGCCTGTTGCGCATGATTCCCGGCGCCGGGCATATGGTCATGATGGAACAGCCGGCAGAAGTGAACCGGGTTCTCATGGAGTTTTTGTCAAGGTTGTGATTCAGGCTGAAGGTTGAAGGTTGAAGGTTGAAGG
>JAGFXN010000061.1 GCA_017861215.1 Deltaproteobacteria bacterium
ATGCTGTCGCCGATATTTCCCCCGCTCATGAAGAGAGACATCCTGGCCCTGATGGACGGTTTGATTTCGACCAGGTACGGTGCCGCCCTGAGCACCCTGATGTCCTGCGAGAGCAGGTTGACCGCCTTGAAAAAGGGGATGGCCGCAACGTCGACCAAGTAGCGGTTTTCTTTTTCAGCCTCTTCATCCGGTACCGCATGGGAGGCTCTGAGCAGCGACTCCCGCTCCGCCTGGGGGGTCCCCGTCTTCCATTCCATCTCGAAGGCATTGAAAAATGCGAAGGTCTTGCTGTCGAGGACCAGGGTCGGATGGACGTATTTTACGGTTGCATCCCTGTTTAACTGATTGATGAGCCGGCTCGCATCCTCCGGCTTCAGGCCGTCGCGCATCCGGAAGAAACAGGCGTCTTCGGCAATGTTGGGGTCATAGAGGTAGTCATCGAGGAGGTTGTGGGACTGGATCATGGCCCTGGCCTTCTTCCGGATAAAAGCGGCGCCCGCGTCACCGTCGGAGGCGATATCATCCGCGTCGGAGAGGTAGCGCGGTTCAAAGACCACGGTGAGCCAGCGACTGCTGATCTCCGGCACCACCCGTGTCCCGTCGCGATAAAACCACACGGAGTCGAAAGAATAGGGAGCGGACCGTGCCGCGGCTAAAGACGCGGTACCAGCCTGCAAGGCGACAAGCAGGAGAAGCAACAGAATGACGAAGTGATTTTTTATCAAGTGTTTCATTGCATATCCGTCTCTAGTAACTCGAAGGAGGCCTTTTCATGAACTCATTGATTTTCCGGGCGAAATCATCCGCCGGGCTGATGGTCAGGAGATCGATACCGGCCCGGTTCAGCCGATTCCTGGTGGCTGCGTGCAGCCGACTCATGGTGTCGTTGTATGCCTTCCGCTTGCCGAGATCGATGGCAACCGTGCCGCCGCTCTCATAGTCGTAGAGCGGCAGGACGCCTTTTGCCCCGGGGGGCAGCTCGATTTCGCATTCCTCGAGCACCTGGATGGCCTTTACCTCGTGTTTGGTGGTCCCGTGCGCCGTGTGGTGAAAGCTGTAGCTGAAATCGAGCGGATACATGAAATCGGACAGGATGAAGGTCAGGCTCTCGGGAACTTCGTTGACGAGCTCGGTCAGGGCGACGCCCAGGTTTGTCGCACCGCATGCGACCGGCTCGGCGCGGACAATGGCATACAGGATCTCCATGAAATGCGATCTCCCCATGCGGGGCGGAATGAACTCGACAATATCGTCGGCGAACAGGATAAGGCCGCAGCCGTCATTGCTCAGTACGGCGCTGTATGCCAGCGACACGGCAATGTGTGCCTGCAGCAGCTCCTTCCTGCCGAACCGCACCGACCTGCTGATATCGTACAGCAGCATGACGTTGAATGAACTCTCGGCAAGATACTCCCGCACATAGTACTTTCCGGTCTTTGCCTTGGCCTTCCAGTCGATGTTCCTGAACGGATCGGTGGGCTCAAGCTCCCTGAGCCCCCAGAACTCATAGCCCAGCCCTTTGAAAACGCTTTCCCAGTCACCCGGGAACGGCGAGTGCACCCGGTGCTTGACAAAGAGTTCCAGCAGCTCTTTTTTGGACAGCAGCTCTTTTTCCGTTTTTGCCATGGGCTTCAGTACGGCTTGACCGTTTTCAGGATTTCCCGAACCAGCATATCGGTGCTGATCTGGTGCGACAGCGCAGTGCTGTTGAGCAGTATGCGATGTCTGAGCACGTGACCGGCGCAGGTCGTCACATCGTCAAAATTGACAAAGTCCCGGTGCTGGCTGAACGCATATGATTTTGCCAGCGCCAGAAGCGATTCGGACGCCCGGGGTGATGCCCCGAGCCTGATGTACCGGTGAATATCCGCATCCAGCAGTTGTGCGGCATAGGTATCGCGGGGCCGCGTGGCGATGCAGAGATTCAATATGTAGTTCATGACGTTCCGGCTCACCTGCACCCGGTCATGGATGAGCTGCTGGGTGGCCGTTATGTCATCGAGAGTAAGAACCGTTTGTACATCGGCCTTGAGTTGGTCGAAGTTGGTGTTTTTTCTCCGTATAAGCTCAAACTCCTCATCCTTCAAAGGATAGCCGACATCATATTTCACCATGAAACGGTCAACCTGGGCTTCCGCCAACGGATAGGTGCCGATCTGCTCGATGGGATTCTGTGTGGCAAGCACCATGAACGGATGCGGGATATCGTAGTGCATGCATTCAACTGTCACTTCCTTTTCCTGCATTGCCTGCAGCAGCGCGGATTGAACCTTCGGCGACGCCCGGTTTATTTCGTCGGCAAGGAAAATATTGCAGAAGACGGGGCCATAATAAAATTCAAACTTCCTGTCCTTCTCATTCCACACCATAGTGCCGGTGATATCGCTGGGCATCTTGTCGGGGGTGAACTGGAAGCGCTTGAAATTGCCGCCGATCACCTTTGCGAACGTTTCAACCGCAAGGCTTTTGGCCAACCCGGGCACTCCCTCAAGCAGAATATGCCCCTTGGAGAGCAGCGTATGAATCATCAGGCTGATCATTTCTTCCTGACCAATGACTACTTTTGCAATTTCAGCCTTTATCTGCTGAATCTTGTGTGCGTATCGGTCAAAAAGCTCTGTTGTTCCACTATCGGCTGCAATAGTTTCCTGCATACGCTTTCCCTTTACCTGAATCCGTGACCCCTTCACGCCTTCGCCTAGCCGTCACGCCTCGGTTTCCTGCATTCCCGTGGGATGAGGCAGCCCGACGAAGTTCACCCGGCGTAGCAGGCACGAGACGTCGTCGGCGACGTTTAAACCCCGGCATTCTGCTCGTCTCGGCGCTCAGGCGTCACGGATTAAGGCTTTACATATATTCGAACTGTTTTCTGTGCTTCATTATCAGGTAGAGAAAAAACGGACCGCCGAGCATTGAAGTAAGAATCCCTACCTTCAGATCAACCTCTACGATAAGCCGTACGAAAAGGTCTGCATAAATAATAAAAACCGCGGCGAGCAGTCCGGAATAAAATATCAGCTTACGGTTATCCGGCCCGACAAGGCTGCGCATGATGTGCGGTGCTACCAGCCCGACAAAGCCGATAACACCCGAGACGGCTATAGCGCCGCCGGTTTCGATAGAAGAAAAGAGCAGGAGCCCGTTGCGGGCACGCTTTATGTTGACCCCAAGGTTTGCCGCGGTTTCTTCTCCGAGCATGAGAAGGTTTAAATCCCTGGCAAACAACAGGGTTCCCAACAGCGCCATCAGGGTAGTCGGCATGACAATGGTGACATGCTCCCAGGAGCGGTTATTGAGGTCTCCCATGAGCCAGTTCACAATCACCCGTCCCACATCGAACTCCCTGGTGCTCAAAGTGATGATAAAGGATGTCAGAGCGCCAAACACCAGGTTAAGGGCAATGCCTGCAAGCAGCAGCGTTGCAATGGAAGTCCGCCCCCGTGAGGTCGCAATGGCAAAAACCATGAGCAGCGTGAGAATGGAGAAAATGATGGCCGCGAAAGGGAGCGCTACGAGCGAACCTGATGCCAGCCCCAGATAAATGACCAGCACGGCGCCCAGCGCGGCTCCGGAATCAATGCCCATCACCCCGGGACTGGCCATGGGATTCCTGAATATCCCCTGCATGACCGTACCTGCTCCACCGAGAGAAAAGCCTACCAGAAGCGCAACCAGAAAGCGCGGCATCCGACCGTCCCAGACAATGGCAGCTTCAACATCATTGACGGCGCCGCTGTAAAATCCAATTTTCGACAAAATAATTGTGGGCACATGGGAAACGGGAACCGGCCATGAGCCTGATGACAAAGAAAGAATGCCTCCCGCGACAATCAGTGCCAGCAAGGCTGACAATATATAAAAGTCCTTCTTAATCATAATTGCTTACGTGGCTGCCGGTAGATGATGCCCGCGAGATAATCGGCGCTCAGGAGCATGAACTGGGATT
This sequence comes from Deltaproteobacteria bacterium, assembly GCA_017861215.1. GTDB lineage: Bacteria > Desulfobacterota > Desulfuromonadia > Geobacterales > DSM-12255 > VEOV01. Next base: position 3,947 of record JAGFXN010000061.1, read on the forward strand.
CAACCCTCAGATACACACTGGGAACGTAATAAACGGAGCCGTTCTTAATGGCCCGGGCGTGAGTCAGCACCCGGTTTGACATAAGCAGCTCTTTCAGCTTGCTGCGGCCGGGAACGACAATAACATCCGGGTTCCACTTCAGCAGGGTTTCATAGTCAATCTGCGACCAGGATTTTATTCCCTGTTCAGCCCCGACATTGACGGCGCCGATTATTCTGCAGATCGAATTGAAGTTGGACGATGTGCCGGGAACGTAGCCCCCCTCATCATAGTACAGAACACGGATCGGACGGTTTCTCCGGGGAAGCTTGGCCTTCAGCTCCCGTATCCTTGTATCAATAAGCTTTACCAAGGCTGACGCATTACCCTCTTCACCGATAATGTCACCCATAAGCAGAATCTGCTCTTTTATCGATTCAATGGTCCCGAAATAGCCGAGGTCAAAGCTGGGTATCTTTGCCTGTCCAAGCTTTTCCTTGAAATCGGCACTGGAATAAAACACGGTAAAAACCAGGTCAGGCCGATAGCCGATGACCAGCTCTGTCTGCTTTGATTTAAAAATCGGTCCTCGCACCCGCACCTTGTCGGCTATGAAGCTTGACTCCGGATCAGCAGCAAACTCATTAAATGCAATCAGTCGTTCACGCGGGCAGATTGCCCATAAAATTTCTGCTACGCCCACTGCGTGCGGTATTATCCGCAGCGGCTTCTTTTTTACAACAAAGGTTTTTGCTTCCCGCCGGAACTCATCAGTCTTGAAATCATAGACGTTCAAGGTATAGCGTATTTGCCGGGGCCATGGGCCCTCGGCTTTTACCTTGCCCCTGACGAGGCTCAGCTCATTATGCAACCTGGCCATATCGAGAGGAGGAACAGGTTTCCGTTCATTGCCCGCCTCTGAGTATGCAAGAGAGGCAATAAGACAGTAAGCCAAAGCAAGTACGGCAGCTATACTATATTTGCGCATGGCAGCAGCTTGCATAATCCTATTTGTAAAAATCAAGGAAGGTGGTGTCATCGTGTTTGTATTCCCTCACATTTACCTCAAAAACCTGTCTGATGTTTTCCTCGGAAAAGGCATCCTCCGGAGTGCCCGAATAAAACAGCTTACCGCGGGACAGTATGGAAATTGTATCACAAAACCTTCGCGCTAGATTCAGATCGTGAATCGACACCAGTATGGTTTTATCCTGCTCCTTGAATTCGCTTAATATTTTAACGATATCCAGAGTGTGTTTGACATCAAGCTCGGAGGTCGGCTCATCAAGCAGTATCAGGGAAGCCTCTGTCGCAATTGCTCTGGCGATTATCGCCAGCTGGCCCTCTCCTCCGGACAGTTCATTGATGCTTCTGTCTTTCAATGCAAAGATATTGGTCTGCTGTAATGCCCGCTCGATGATATCCCGGTCCATGTGCCGCAACCCTTCAAATCTTCCCAGGTGCGGGTTTCGTCCCATGGAAACAATGTCGAATACCGATATGGGAAAACCGATGGTTGTGTTTTGCGGAACCAGGGTGACCAGCTTGCTCAACTCTTTTCTTGATATTTCGGTATAGTTTTTACCGTTTATGACGATAGAACCGGACTGCGGCTCCCAGATCCTGCAGATATTTTTCAACAGGGTGGATTTGCCTGAACCGTTCGGACCGATGATGCCATGAATCCTGCGCGGCTCAAAACAAGCAGAGATGCCGTCAAGAATCTTTTTGTCATCGATGGAATAATGGATATTTTCTATATCGAGCATAGGTAGTTCCCATCCGGAAAGTGTCGACAGGGGCCAGGTCGGAACTTCCCCGAAGCCCCTCGTAATCGGTCACCATCCTTCGCCCTGAACAAAATTCCGCTGAATTCAGGCGCTTTCCCGTGAGTCACCTGATTGCACTGAAGCCGTACGAGAGGCTCCGTGAAAGCCCCGACCCGACCCTCATAACATTTCCCCGGGGTTTCCGGATGTCAAGGTAAACCAGAAGCCGGACGGAATTCACGAGCACAGTTTCAATTTGTAGGAAACGGGAAGAATGAATTTGGATATAACGACGCAAAAAAATCCGGAATAGACGGTAATGTTTAATAGTGGTGCCGTCAGATCAGGAGAAAACTCGGTGGTGATGCCTAATGCCGACCAGATAAAAAGCTGCCCCAACAGAAGCTGAAAGTTTTGCGCCAGGGTATAAATGACCCAGAAATTCTGAGAAAGTTTGACGTTGTCGCCTCTGCGGATCTTGATTTCGATGATTTTGAACCAGGTTCTGCCTTCAATTATTTGCGATGATCCGTCGAACACATGATGCAGCAAATAAATCGCCACCAGCAGATAGGCCTTGAAGGATACGCCGGCAAAAAAGAACATAAATACCGGCGGGAAGCAGAGTAATAGACATACAGCACCCAGGGACTGCCCCAGGGCTATTCCAACCTGTACTCTGATCAGGCGAAGAATCTGCGTTTTTATGTTATGCACTGCTTCCAGATGGTCGATAAATTCGGAAGTATAGGTGCTTGAGATCATGGTTATGCCCGGATAGGCGTATTTCACCACGACACCAAGTATAGCGGCGACTTTGAGCTCCTGTTCCGCCATGGAAAACATGGTATAGAGGATGACGCCATCAAGGATGTTTTTGCCGACGGTATAGCAGATATTCCCGATCTCCCCGTAACGATAAAAGGGAACCGAGAACAGTGCTGCAATATATAGTTTTATCTTCTGGGATAGGGGAGGGGTGTTGTAGTCAGGGTGAGCTGTCGGTTGCTCGTTATTCATAGGCGGAAGCTCGATATCTTGTGTGAGTAGGTTGGTATTTCAACCGCCAGCTGGACTGGGATGGGAAAAAGCCCCAAAGAGGCGCAGGTACGCTGCCTCTTTGGGGCTGAAACCATTTAGATTGCCGTCATTTCTTTGATTAATTTGACGGTTTGTTTTGCTGCCTCATCCGGCTTTGTAGCCTGTTTGGAAATTCCGCACACCACTTTCACGATATTGTGGTCGACCTTCTTCTCTGCCCAGACTTTTGCCTTGGGCGCGGCGATATACACCGAAAATGCGTTCTGTCCGGTGCCCGGACGTTCGCCGATGATGTGGACTATGACACGGGGCTTATTGGGGTCTGCCTTGGCATACAGTATATCCCCAACCATGTAGCCCGCACGCACCCGGCCGCTGTTGATGATGATGTTTTTCTTGTCAACGGTCATGCCGGAAGCCTGCAGATCTTTTCTCAGCGCCGTGATATACGGCAGTACATGCGCGGGATCCATGATTGAATTGGCATTCAGACCATCGGAAATGACAATCTGCACATCCGGGGCCTTGCCCTGCCACGAATCGCGCAGCTTTTCAAGGGTGGCAATCGACTGCTGATTCAGTTTTTCGCCGGTATCAGGATGTACGATGTAGTTTTCACGATCCTTGGACAGGGTGGCGAGCTGGACTGAATCGGGAACACTCTTGATAAACGCCGGAGTAAACTCAGCCCAGATAGCTTTTTTTGCGTCTGCGTAGAGTTCCCGTATCTTCTTGTCAAGTACCGGATTCAGATCCCACTGGTTTTTGCCATACCCGGAGGCCAGAGGCACCTTGTTCCCGGTCTTGAGCCAGGTGTTGTGGATGGCGTCAAACTTCTGTTTGCCTTCAGCCATTATTGCCTGCTGAGAACGCTTGTCGCCCTTGGCGAGCAGGTACTGATAGTAGACCCAGACGGGGTCGCCAAAATGTTTGGTCGGTTTGCCGTTCTTGTCGATGACCTGGATGCGCTTGAAGAACGCCCACATGGCATCGTTCACCTTGTAGCCGAATTTGGCACGGAGGCGCACATGGTCCTGATAACTGGTGGTCAGATAGCTGAGCATCGGGTCGTTCCTGGTGGGAAGGGCCATAAGATAGGCTGGGTTCGCCGCCATGATCTGGTCCTGGCACCACGTGAGATCGTCAAGGCTTACCGACATGTGCAAGGTGGAGCAAATATCGAGACCGATAGTGAGCCCCTGCAGTTTGCCCATAAAGATATCTTCAAGGGTACAGCGGACCAACTGCTCCCTGGTCCTGAATACTTCCGGTCCGATGAAACCGGCGACATCATTTACATGGGAGTATGCGCCCTTTGGCTGGACTTCACCAAGTATATTGCTCAACCCGCGGGCAAACCCGTACTTGCGGGATTCAAGCACCACCATGTCAACACCTTCGGCACCGCCGTTGGTGAAGTCGGAGCCTTGGCCGGTCTCGTAATACAGCCCGTATTGCTGCTCCGCACGGGATTTGGCATGGTCGACCATCTTGGCGACGGTAATGTCAAATGTTTTATTTGCCACATCGGTTCCTGCAAGGCTCTGGAACATCAAATCAACCAGTTCCGGCTTTTCTTTAAAAATTTCTC
>JAGFXN010000062.1 GCA_017861215.1 Deltaproteobacteria bacterium
TGAAGTGGTAATTCGCATTGACAACCCGCCTGAGAGCGGAATAGTAACGGCCATGCTTTTCAACTCCAGCAGCACGTTTGCTGGCCTCAGGGAGCCATTTAGATTTATAACGCTTTCTTTCGGCGATGCGATTCACGGATCAATTTCAGATCTGCCAAGCGGTGAATATGCGCTAGTAGTTTACTTTGATGAGAATGGCAACGGGCGACTTGATAAGAACTTCATTGGCATTCCTACCGAGCCCCTTGGCTTTTCGAATCGCTACTGGCCAAAGGGTCCACCAACATTTAGGCGCGCTGCATTCAGCCTTGAAGCAGGCGAGACCAAAGCCATAGATGTCAAGTTGCAGCCTATTTTTGGGAAGTTGGGTCTGTTGGGCATAGGTGCAGGAGTTATCTCGCAAACAAGTCCATATCGTGATGCAGATACCTGGAATTTTCAGCCAGTCCCGGCAATCAGCTATATCGGTGACCGGTTACAGTTTCTTGGGCTGAAAGCCAATTACGGTATTCTGGATTTAGGTGATTTTGCACTTGCTGTAACAGCAAGTTATCACTTTGGTGCTTACAACGAGAAAGACAGTTCCTATTTGGGTGGCATGGGTGATCGTGATGACACGCTTATGGGCGGTGCTGCGGTACATTTGCAATTGAGCGAAGGGTATAAAATTTCAGCCGGTTATGAGCATGATCTTCTTGACCGTATTGGCGGAGGGATAGGCCGCTTTGGCTTGGACAAATCATTTCAGAAAGGTTTATTTACGGTAACGCCTAAACTCGCGCTGAACTGGCTTTCACCTGAATTGGCAAGATATGAATATGGTGTGTCAGCAGACCAATCTCGAAGTTGGAGACCTGCCTATGATCCCGGAGATGCTGTTGAGCTGGAGGTCGGACTCAATCTGTTTCGTGAACTTTCCAAGGATTGGCGAATCATCTTCGCTTGCAGCGTGATATTCCTACCATCGAATATTACCGATAGTCCTATTGTTGACCGTTCACAGATATTTAATTCCTTTTTAGCAATCAATCGGATGTTTTGAAGCTGTCAGACCTCCCTTCCTCTTCCAGAACACAGTCCAATAGTTTTGACAAGTCAATAACTGCGAATCCTCCCAATTTTCCCTTGACGCGACCCATCGAAACTGCTAATTTTAAAAATTCGTCGGGGAGTAGCGCAGTCTGGCAGCGCACCTGCCTTGGGAGCAGGGGGTCGCAAGTTCGAATCTTGTCTCCCCGACCATTTTTTCATTTGCGACCGTAGCTCAGCTGGATAGAGCAACAGTTTTCTAACTCTTTCGTTTAGACCGTTTGCGCAACAGAATATGCATCAACAGTAAGGGGTTAAGTCATCAGGCTTAGCCCCTTTTTGCGTGCTGTGGCGACTCAGGCGGAGTAAATCCCGCCTGTCGATACCCTCGATTTCACCAAGCTCACGGCGGAACAGAAACCGGCCCTCAACTTCAACAAACTGCGGAGCGGCTCATGCCGGAAGCTGAAGCTCTTGGAGTATGCGGCAAGTGATTCATGACGGAATAGGACATAATTCGAAAAAAATGGCCGGTCTTGCAGATCAATCGTAATAGATCAGCTGGTTAGTTCAGAAATTCGGGCGCCCGAGGTTTGTCATCTTTTAAGGCGATCTTCTACTTTATTAATTAAAACAATTGTAATACTATGCAGCAGTTCCTGATAGGCAGCGTGTCCCCATCACTGGGAAAATCAAAGTACTGGAGTGTTTGTGCTGACCGGTGAAAACAAAGGCAAGATCGACAAGGTATGGAACACCTTCTGGCCCGGGGGGGATTTCCGACCGTTGCGGGAGATCGAGCAGCGGGCGGCGGCGTAGGGAATAATTTGTTTCTTTATGGGATTGTTTATGAAAAACATGACCTTGATTCATTCCATTTTCGTCGCCGCAGCGCTTGCCCTGACACTGGTCTGCGGGGGCGTTTTCTCTGCCTGTGCTGACACCTACTCCTGGATCGACAGCGACGGCGCCATCCACTTCACGGACGATCCCGGCAAAGTGCCGGACAAGGCCCGGCGGTCGGAAACCGACCCCACCGAAATCGCTCCGGATGGATCTCCGGACATTATTGGCCGTTGGAGCAACCGTAAAAACTCTTTCGACACCCTGCTGGTGACGTTTCATGGCGACCGGACCGGCGAGATGGTGACTGCCATCGGCCTGCATATCGCTTTCAGCTGGCTCATGCGCAGCGACGGGCAGATCAAGTTGGAGCTGCGCGAGCCTCCGGAAATAGGTCGCCGGGGTCAGCGCCCCCTCACCCACACCCTTATGGTTTCCTACGACCGGGAGCGGGACGTGCTTACTATCAACGACGAGACGACGCAGCGCAAGCTTGGTACCCTCTATCCGGAAGATGACGGCCAGCGGGATCAGAAACAGCCGCGCATCCACGCCCCCCGGCGCTTTGCTTTTGAGGAGAAAACAGTCCGGGACAGCCTGACCGGACTAACCTGGACACGGGACCTGAATCTTTCCGGCTCATTGCGCCGGCACCGGAACGCCGGCCAGTTTCTGATGGAGCTGAACGACCGGGGATATGGAGATATGGTCGACTGGCGGCTGCCGTCGGTGGGGGAGATGCAGGAGCTGTTGCGGACTCTGCATGAGTTCGGTCAGCAGAGTGGCCGCAGCTCCGCTCCGGGATCAACCCCAGAGCTTCTGCGCTGGGTGGGTTTTGCCAATCCCAAGGGGCGTTGCTACTGGACGTCGACGGAGGGGGAGGGCAAGGGGGAGCGTTACGCCTACTCCCTGGAGAACGATGATCAGAGCTCCCTGGGCCACAAGGAGACCTGCGGCATCTGGCCCGTGCGCGGCAACCGGAAATAGCCGGGAGAGAAAGCATGGTGAAAACCTTTCTCAGACAATTTTTGCACACTCCCATACTGGCCATCGCTCTGCTCCTGGCGACCATCGCCCCAAGCGCAGCCGGCAGCTACCGGTGGACCGACCGAACCGGGACGCTTCACTTCAGCGATACACTGCCGGCAGAGGATGTCCCGTTGGACAATCTCGATCCTGCCGACCCTGAGCAGCGTCCGCTGCTGGAAAAACCGCTGCTCATCTACAGCGACAAAGTCTTTCGGCTCACGCTGACGGCAGAGAGTGAAGATCTATTGCAATTCGAACTGAGTTATACCGATATTCAACGAATTTTTCCGGAAGTCATCAGCGGCAACGCCCGGCTGCAAATCTGCGCGGTTGACAGGGAACGTTCGTCCACCTATCTGGCCTATTCTGTCCAGCCGGTAGAGGGTGGGCGCAAGACCTTTCAGCTGACCAACAGATTGTCCAAACAGTCACCATCCGACCTGGAAACGGAGTCGCTAAGTCTCTCCCTCTACGACAATGGCCCTGACCGCAAGAAATACCGGAACCTGCTTACCAGAGAAATACCTTTCGGCAAAATCTGGCACAAACGGAAAGGGGTAGTCTACCAGTGACCCGGATTCATGCGTCATGCGCACGCGAGACTGACTGCTGATGAATATCACCTGCCCCCAGTGCGGTTTTTCCGCAACTATCGATCCCGCCAGAATTCCGGCCGGCGGCACGTCTGCCGGGTGTCCGAAATGCTCCTGCCGCTTCCGTGTCGATCCACCCCAGGCGTCAGAACCTGTCTCCGTCGAAAACCTGCTGGTTATTTGTCCGGCCTGCAAGCAGGAACAGCCGTTTGCTGCGGAGTGTAGCCAGTGCGGCGTGATCTTCGCCCGTTATCGACCGCCGGTGGAGCGCAAAGCCGCTGCTTTACCCGTGAAGCCCGCTACCGACCGCAAGCAGCTGCTGCGCTATGCGGTTACGCCGGCGCTGGCGCTGCTGGGTCTGCTGTTGCTCTGGATTCTCGCCAAGGACAGGATCCCGACCACTTTTACGACAGTCCATGAAACCCTGGGTGTTACCTCCGGGCTCAAACATAGCGTGGCGGTTCGCAGTGACGGGACGGTCTGGACCTGGGGCGACAACAGTTACGGCCAGCTGGGGAACGGGCGGCGCGATACGGGCCATGGCGAGCCGGCGAAGATCCAGGGTATTGACGGTGTCAGTGCCGTTGCCGCCGGGATGCGGCACACCCTGGCGCTGAAGAAGGACGGCAGCGTCTGGAGCTGGGGCGACAATCTGCACTGTCAGCTGGGCGATACCACCGGCAGCGTGGGGCGTGCGGAGCCGGCGCAGGTGGCGGAATTGTCCGGTGTCATTGCCATTGCCGCCGGGGATTTCTTTTCCGTTGCCCTGAAAAACGACGGAACCATACAGCTTTTCGGCGAAGATTTTCTCGGTGGCGGGACCAACGGTGGTGTGTTCCATCAGCTCGGCCGGCCGCGGACGGTGGAAGGGATTGCCGATGTGACCGCGATTTCCTGCGGCCGCCAGTATATTGTTGCCCTGAAGAAGAACGGCACGGTCTGGTGCTGGGGGCTGAACGGTGCCGGACAGTGCGGCGATGGCGGTAGTGGTATTCACTGGGAACCGAGGAAGGTCAGCGGACTGGATGGCGTGACGGCAGTTGCTGCGGGGGAAGAGTTCGCCCTGGCACTGAAGAGTGACGGCACGGTCTGGGGGTGGGGTTCGCTCCATATCGCCGCTGGCAAGAACCTTCAGCGGCAGAGCAAGCCGGCGCCGATTCCCGGAGTGAACGGGGTTCGAGAGATCGGTGCCGCCTATTGGATGGCCGTGGCTCTGCGGAACAACGGAACGGTCTGGAATTCCGGTGCCGACGGCAAGGCAGCGCCGGGTACACGGCGCAGCTTCGCCGACGTCCTGAAACGAAGCCGGGTGGCGTCGACATCGAAGATTTTTGCCGGCGGCAAGGATGCTTTTCTGGAAAAACGCGACGGCGCGCTCCTCTGCTGGGGGCTGAACGATTTCGGCAAGAAGTACGAAAAAGGGGAGGCAAAGGTGCTGTCACTGGCAGCCCTGGAGTTCGATCCGCTGGCCACAGCGACCAGTGTTACCGCTTCAACTGCGGCTGAAGAGCCGCCCCCTCCGAATGAGCAGTTCCAGAGCATTGCCGCCGGGACCGAGCATTCCCTGGCGCTGGGCAAGGACGGCACTGTCTGGAGCTGGGGCAAGGATGAGTACGGACAGCTCGGCCGCCGCTGGGGAAGCAAAGAGGCGCCGGGGCACGTTACGCTGAGGGGGGATGAGCCGCTCGATAACGTGTCGGCCATTGCCGCCGGCGCCGATCAGTCTCTGGCGGTGAAGGCCGACGGCTCGCTCTGGGTTTGGGGTAAAAGATTTTCGCTCAGGATGGGCCGAGGCCAACCGCTGGATATAATGTCGCCCACCAGCGTTGACGGCATCGACGATGCAGTTGCCGTTGCCGGCGGTTTCGGCGGCCGACCCGAATATATCGTGTTGAGCCGTAGCGGCCGGGTCAGCCTGTTCGGCATCAACGAAACTCATGTGAACCCGCTGCTGGCGAGACCGGTAGCCGGGCTCGATGACGTGGCGGCAGTAGCTGCCGGTACCCGTCATTATGCGGTATTGAAGAAAGACGGCACTGTCTGGACCTGGGGCAACAATGACGGGGGGCAGTTGGGGGACGGTACGACGGTTTCGCGCAGCCGCCCGCAACCGGTGCCGAAACTCGCCAATGTGGTCAGAATTGCTGCGGGGAGCGATGCCACTCTGGCAGTGACCGGAGACGGCTCCCTCTGGGGGTGGGGGAAGAATGTCTATGTTACATTGCCCAGTGGTCTGTCCGCGCAGAGCAGCTCAACACCGGTCAAATATCCCGATCTGACGGAGGTTGCCGACGCATCCCTGCCGGGCAGCGGCTATACGAACGGTTCCCACTATCTGGCCGTTGACCGCCAGGGGAGTGTCTGGTCCTGGGGCGGCAACTTTATGGGACAGCTGGGGCAGGGGACCATCGGTACCGACATCGTCAAAAAACCGGCGCAGATAAAGGATCTGGAGGGGGTCGGGGCGGTAGCGGCCGGGCAGGCATTTGCCTTGGCGTTACGTCATGACGGTTCAATCCGGTCATGGGGGAAAAATTTCTATGGCACATTGGGCTCGGAAAGCAGGGGTGACAGCGCACTTCCGGTTAAGGTCGTTCCGGCCGCCAGCGTCAGCAGCCGGAAACCGTGATTCGCTGGAAATGGAGCGTTGCCAGTGCAGGTAAACTGTTCAGGATGTTCGTACAGAAACGAAATCGATGAGTCGCTGTTGCCGGCCGGCGGCATGGCGGGCATCTGCCCTGTGTGTCGCACTGCCATACCGCTGGGGGGGTGGCAGGCTGCAGTGGCGGTCGGGCAAACGGAGCAATCAGCGGAACCTGCATTGCCGTCCCGCGCGGAATTCGATGATGACCTGCCCGAGGAGGGGCGGGTCAGCCTGATCAATATCATCGCCCTCATCACCCTGGTGGACTCGACCCTCTCGCTCATCGGCCGGGTGCCGGGCCTTTCCGGTGTCCTGGGCGGCGGTACCGGACTCACCTTTCATCAGCAGGCAAAGTATCTCTATGACACGCTCATGGCGGCCGGGTTCTTCATTTCTGTTTTCGGACTCATGGCAAGGAAGAACTGGGCGCGCCTTCTGATAATTTGGCTTTTCGGGCTTGGTCTGGCAGAAGGCCTCTATATGCTGCTTTACCAGTATTTTGCCATTGCCGAGCTGGAAAGTAACCTGCACGAGGGATTTCCGGAGCTCAAGCGGCAGCAAAGTGCAAAGCTCCTCGGTTGTGCGGTGTATGCCTTTTTTCTCTACAAGCTCACGACCCGCACAATCCGGGCACGATTCCGGTAACAGCCAGTGAAATCAATCAATGCGAAGCATGCGCCTTCGAATCACTTGCTGCAAACGCGACCTGACCCGCGGCCCCACCCCATACCCTCTCTGCTCTCTAAGTCAGGCCACTTTTTTGAGCCGTTCTGACACCCAGACTTTGATGATAGACTGCCGTGGCACCCCGAGGCGTTTTGCTTCCCTGTCAAGCTGGTGAATCATACACAACGGAAAATCGACATTCACTCTCTTCTGCGCCTGCTCAGGCCGATCCCCCTCAGATCCCCGAGAAAGTCAGGAAGGGCCTTTAGATGTAAAAAGTGTAGGGTGGCACCTTTACCTACCCAGTGTGGCAGCGATAATTTTATGCATATTCATACATATTTCTGTTTGTATTGACAATCAGTCTTCAGTATGCTAACTTTCTTTCCATGTTGATAAAACGTGCCATAGAAGATGAACTCATCCGTCTCGCAGGACAGTATCCGGTAATCACTATTATCGGCCCGCGCCAATCCGGTAAAAGTACTCTGGCGAAGATGGCGTTCCCTGATAAGCCCTATGTATCTCTTGAACATCTCTCACTTCGGGATTTTGCTCTTTCTGATCCGATCGGTTTTCTCAACACTCATGCAAAAGAAGGCGCAATCCTGGACGAAATACAGCGAGCACCGGCGCTACTGTCAGAGATCCAGGTACGTGTGGATGCCAGGCCGGAACGGAAAGGGGCTTACATCTTAACCGGGAGTCATCAGTTTTTACTGATGGAGTCGGTCACACAGTCTCTTGCCGGTAGAACAGCAATCCTCAAGCTGCTCCCCTTCAGCCTTGCCGAACGAACCACTTTTGCCGGCTCCTCCCCTCATGTTTCTGAACTCCTCTTCAAGGGCTTCTACCCTCGAATATTCGCAGATGACCTGAATCCCGTAGAGGCGCTTTCATTCTACGTAACTACCTATGTAGAGCGCGATGTCAGGGAAATCATGGCGGTCAAGGATTTGACGGTCTTTTCCCGATTCCTGCGGTTATGCGCCGGAAGAACCGGACAGATACTGAACGCAAGTTCCCTGGCTGCTGATGCAGGTATCAACCATAACACCGCCCGATCCTGGCTGTCGCTCCTTGAAGCCAGTTTCATCATTACGCTGCTGCAACCCCATCATAATAATTTCAATAAACGGTTGATCAAGGCGCCAAAACTCTATTTCTGGGACGTCGGTCTTGCATGTCATCTGCTTGGCATTGAAAAGGCGAACCAGGTCGTAAGTCATCCGCTTGTCGGGGCTCTCTTCGAGACATTTGTCGTAACTGAACTGATGAAGCAGCGCCTGAATCAGGTGCGTGAGCCAAGGCTCTATTACTGGAGAGACAATGCCGGGCATGAGGTTGATCTTCTCTGCGAAGCAACAGATAGCATCACGCCGATCGAAATTAAGCTTGGGGCAACTATTCAGGCTGACTCCTGGAAAGGGATTGACTATTACCGCGCTCTCAACTCAAAAGCTTCTGCCGGCATAGTTATCTA
>JAGFXN010000254.1 GCA_017861215.1 Deltaproteobacteria bacterium
GAGCCCGAGAATGGCGGTTACCGAGAGCTTCATCCCCGCCTCTCTGGCCTTGAGCGCCAGCGCTGCCATCTTCTCTGCATCGAACCCCTTGCTGACCGCTGCCAGCGTCACATCATCTCCGGACTCCAGCCCGAAATAGAGGATGCGGAGCTTCTTCTCCCGCAGGATGGCCAGCTCTGCCGGACTCTTGGTGGTCAGGCTGTTGGGGGAGGCGTAGGAGCCGACCCGGGTCAGCCCCGGAAAGGTCGCTGCCAGTGACTCCAGAATGGTCACCATCCCGGCAAAAGGATAGACCAGGGCATCCCCGTCAGCCAGAAAAACGCGGTCGACACGCTGGCGGTAATGATGCGGTATCCCGGCGATCTCCTGCAGCATCTCCTCTACCGGGCGAATCCGGAAGCGCTTCATCTTGTACATGCCGCAGAAAGTGCAGTGGTTCTGGGAGCAGCCGACGGTAATCTGGAAAATGAGGCTGCGGGCCTCGCTGGGAGGGCGGAACAGCGGCTCGACATAGTGTGGCATTACTTCTCCCTAAATAAATCAGCCAAAATGCAGCGCCAGCCAGACAGTCTGCTCATCCGGCGTTGTCCACGCCACCCGGTGGCGGCAGTGCGCCGGCAGCAGCATGCAGTCACCCGGCAGCAGGAGGCGCGGGTCGTTCTCCGCCTCGATGTGCAGGGAAGCCGCACCGGAGAGAAGCAGCACCCATTCATCCCAGGCCTGATCGTACCACTCCCCGGCCGGAGTTGCCTGACCGCTGGAAACGATCCGCTCGACCCTGATCCCGGGCCGCTGCAGCAGTGTCTCAAAGTATTCCTCATTCAGATCCGCCGGCGGCGCCAGCAGGTTTGTTACCGTCAGCTTCATTCAGAGCTCCTCCACCTGCAGCAGCAGCGGATGATCAAGACCGGTTAGCGGCAGCAGCTCCCTGACTGCCGCTGCTCCTGTCGTAACCGCCTCTGCCAGCCGCCAGCGGCGTGCCAGGTGAACCATGACCGGCATGTTGCCGTAGAGGCTGAAGCCGAACTCTCCGGCCATCTTCAGGAGGGACTGCCGCTCCAGCTCCCTGCCGGCATCCTGCGCCGCAGCCAGATAGTGGAGCGGAAAAGCAGTCGCGGCCCGATCCAGAGAGTTGACGAACGCCTCCTTCTCGGCAGCGGTCAGTTCGGCAAAATCGGCGCCGCACCAGCGGCTCTCCCTGGTCGCCAGGAGTGCCCGGCAGGAGAGCGGCCGGATTGCATACGCCTGGCAGGCGCCATCTGCTCCGAGCAGAGGACAGCCTCCGGATTCATGCCGGTGGAGCCGCAGGTAATCCTTCAGGCTGGTTGCGCCGCCAAGCAGCGGCTTGAGCCTCTCTGTATAGCGATCAACCCGCTGCAGCAGAGCTTCGTCAAGCCGTTCAGCCAGCAGCTGCGCTTCAAAAAAAGTGCAGTTCACTGCCAGGGAACAGCATCTGCTGCACCCCTTGCCGCAGTGGATCTGGCCCCCTTTGGCGCAGTAATCTGCAGCAAGAGCGGTCGTCAGCTGGTCAAGGAATTGCTGCTGCTGGAGAATGTTGCGGATACTATGGCCGGCTGTAGTATTCATCAGTGTGATCTTCTTCATTCATAATAGATAATAGCTACTGGCGCTGCCATCACAGAAACCAGCTGATCGGCGCGGCCAGCCATTCCAGAAACCTGACGGCAAAGCCGCGCCGCTCATGCTCTTCAAGCGAGATCCGCCGCGAATGCGCCAGATCATCGGTAAACATCTCATCTACCTGCCGGCCGAAATCCGTACTGGAGACGATGACGTTTACCTCGAAATTCCGGTGGAAACTGCGCTGATCGAGGTTGGCCGAGCCGATGACCGACCAGCGGCCGTCGATCAGCATTACCTTGCCGTGCAGGACAGTCCCCCCCAGTTCATAGACCTCTATCCCCCCCTTGATCAGAATTGCATAGGAACTGCGGTTGACCAACCTGACGAGCGGTACGTCGCTTTTCGCCGGGAGGATCAGCTGCACCTTGACGCCGCGCTGCACGGCACGCAGCAGCCCCCGGATAAAGCGGGGACCGGGGACAAAGTAGGGTGTTTCGATCCTGATGCTGGCGGTAGCGCCGACAATTGCCATGCGGAAAGCGGCACGGATTCTGGAACGGTTATGATGCGGACCGCCGCTGACAATGGCCACATGATCATCTCCAGAGGCTGTGCCGGTGGCAGTAGTGTAGCTGCAGAGCGGTTGGTAGGTCGCCTCCGTTTGCCAGTTCTCGCAGAAGAGGCAGCGGAGTTCCTGCACTGCCGAACCCTCTATTCTGATGCCGAGGTCACGCCAGTAAAGGGTTTTCTGCCCGCCGGCGTATTCGTCGCCGATGTTCAGTCCACCGGTAAAGGCGACCCGGTTGTCAATGAGGGCAATCTTGCGGTGGTCGCGTTTGTCGAACCAGGTAATACCGTTGCGGAACGGCGGCGGGTTAAACGGGGTGCAGTGGACCCCGTTTTTGAGCAGATCGCGGAAAAAAGAGGCAGGCGTATCGAAGCAGCCGATATAATCATAGAGCAGACAGACTTCAACTCCCCGCGCGGCGGCTTTTTTGAGCAGCGCGGCAAGATGGCTCCCGGTTCTGTCTGCCCTGACGATGTAAAATTCCAGATAAATTGTCTGCTGTGCCTGCTGGATGGCGGCAAACATCTCCCCGAAAAAATCGCCCCCCGTTCTCAGGAGGGCAATGGTATTCCCGTGCGAAAAATTCGCAGCGGTACTGCGCCGGAAACGGTTAAAATATCTGACTGAATCCGGCTGGAGAAACTTTCGCGGGGAACCGCTCAGGGACATGGCGACTATTACCTGTTATCAGGCCTGGATAACTTCCTTTACACCCGGCACCTGTTCCTTGAGAGTCCGCTCAATTCCCATCTTCAGGGTCATGGTGGACATCGGACAGTGGCCGCAGGCGCCGATGAG
>JAGFXN010000255.1 GCA_017861215.1 Deltaproteobacteria bacterium
TGAGTAGCGCATGGCACTATACAGAGAAACCGGCAGTTCGTTTTCATTCGGCATGGCATGTACCAGCCATCTGTCAACCAGTTCGCGTCTTTCTTTGATGTATGTCTTCAAGTCCATCGGGTCACCATGATTACTTGTCGTTATCTGGCAGAAACTCTTCTCGGGAGAAACTTCCGTCTTTCTGCTTCAGCAGCAGTTCCACCTTTTTCTGCGCTTCGGTCAGTTTCCTGCTGCAGACGGCCGAGTGCCTGATCCCCTCCTCGAAAACCTTAAGGGAATCCTCCAGGGAAAGCTCGCCGCTTTCCAGCTTATTGACAGCATCCTCGAGCTTTTTCAGCGAGATTTCAAATTTTTCGGCCGCCATGGAATCTCCGGGAAATCAATGTCATTGACAGTCCTGCATATTAGTGTCTGGAAGAGTGCGAGTCAAGCTTATAAGGCTCTGCCGCCGTGATGCTCCGGACATCACAGGCTGCAGCGCCGTCGGCAAACTGCAGTTCGACACAGTCGTTGAGAGCAAGCTGCCGTATCCGGCGCACCGGGCTGCCAACAGGGAGTTTACGGACGACTGCATAGCCTCTGGCAAGTACCGCCAACGGAGACAGCGACTCAAGACGTCCGGCTGCTACCGCCACAGAGCTGCACGCCTCCTCCAGGCAGGCGCGCATGACATTGCGACTGCGCAGGGAAAGATTCTGCAGCTGCTCGCGTGTACTGCCGATACGGTGCAGCGGCGATTTGTAGAGAAGCGCCTCACCGGCAGCGGCAACTCTCTGCCGGCCGGAATGTACCAGTCCGACCATGGCGTCTGCTGAGCGCTGCTGCAGGTCGTCAACCCGTTGCAGGAAACGCTCGATAAGTAGCCCGGGGGCTTTCAGGGAAAGCTTCCTGATCTCCAGGCGAGAAGCGGCTTCAGCAAGCTTTCTTTGCATTGCCAGCGAAAGCCGTCGCTCAAGGGCTGCGCAATCGGCACTCATCTGTACTTTCGAATTCACTACCAGCTCTGCGGCCGCTGACGGCGTCGGGGCGCGCAGGTCGGCAGCAAGGTCGGCGATGGTGATATCGACTTCATGACCTACCGCGGAAATAACCGGAATAGCCGAAGCGGCAATCGCCCTGGCAACGACCTCCTCGTTGAAAGACCAGAGATCCTCAATGGAGCCCCCGCCCCTGGCGAGAATGATTACCTCTGCTTCTCCAAGGCTGTTCATATCATAAATAGCCGCGGCAATCTCGAACGCCGCCCCCTCCCCCTGAACCCTGACCGGACAGATAACAATTCTGAGATCAGCATGACGCCTGCCGATGACATTGAGAATATCATGGATGGCGGCGCCGGTTGGCGAAGTGATGATACCGACGGTCTGCGGCAGCAGGGGAATAGCTTTTTTGCGGGTTTCGGCAAACAGCCCCTCTTTGGCAAGACGCTCTTTCAGCTGCTGGAAGGCCAGCTGCAGGGATCCAAGCCCCTGAGGCTCAAGATACTCGCCAATCAGCTGGTAATCGCCCCTCTGGTCATACACAGTGACTCTGCCGCGCAGCACCACCCTGGTGCCGTCAACCAGGCGAAACTTCAGAGCCTTTGCCGCGGCACGGAACATGACGCAGCGGATTGTCGCCCCGCTGTCCTTGAGAGTGAAATAGAGATGACCGGAAGCCGGCATGGCAAGGTTCGAAACTTCGCCCTCCACCCAGAGATGCTCAAAGTTCTCCTCGAGAACTCCTCGGATCAGATTTGTCAGTTGCGAGACAGTCAGGATCGTTTTTTCGGTAAACAGGTTCATGGGAGGAGCGCCGTCTCTTTGATGCGGAAATTGATGGCTTTCCAGCGACTGTAATGGTAACAGAAATGAGCGGAGCTTGCCACAGATTAAAGCACCCTTTATAATGAGGGCCAATACACATTCACATGGATCTGGAGTTTTTTATGGACAACAGCAAACTGGCAGCGCTGCTTGAGCTTGACAGAAGTGCACTTCCGTCTGACGGAGGCCCTACCTTCAATCGCCTGATCTTTGCCAGAAGCCCTTACCTGCTGCAGCATGCCGAAAACCCTGTAGACTGGCGCGAATGGGGCGATGAGGCTTTTGCCGAAGCCAAGCGCCGGGATATTCCCCTGCTGGTTTCGATCGGCTATTCCACCTGTCATTGGTGTCACGTGATGGCAGCGGAGTCCTTTAGCGATCACGAGGTCGCCGGACTGCTCAACCGGTCATATGTCGCGGTAAAAATTGACCGCGAGGAGAGACCTGACCTGGATGATTTCTATATGACAGCTGCCCGAGCACTGACCGGTGGCGGCGGCTGGCCGCTCAATGTATTCATCGATCATGACCGTCGCCCTTTCTTTGCAGTTACCTATCTGCCGAAACAGCCGCGCCATCAAACCCCGGGTTTCATAAACCTGCTTGCCAATCTTGCCGCACTCTGGCGGCAACAGCGTGCTCTGGTCACCAGCAACGCCGATGAGATCTGTCGCTCCATCTCTGTGCTGGCAGAGTCGCCGGCAGCAGCCGGTCTTGACATCGCGTCAGTAGCCGCTAAGGCGCTGCAGCAGTTGACAGAAATGTTTGACCGGCAATACGGCGGCTTCGGCAGTGCCGTCAAATTCCCCATGCCGACCTATCTTCTCTTCCTTCTTTCCAGGAACCGCGACTCCTCTGTGCCGGCGATGGCAATGGCGCTGCAAACTCTTGAACAGATGGCTTATGGCGGCATCAACGACCAGTTGGCCGGCGGCTTCCACCGCTATACGGTCGACCGGCAGTGGCAAATTCCTCACTTTGAGAAAATGCTCTATGACCAGGCGATGCTGATCATGACCTATGCTGAAGCATACAAGGCCAGCGGCAAGCGGTTGTTTCTGGACACTGCCGTAAGGACCGCAGAGTTTGCTATGCACGAGCTGATGAACGGCGCCGGCGGTTTCTGTGCCGGGCTGGACGCC
>JAGFXN010000256.1 GCA_017861215.1 Deltaproteobacteria bacterium
AACTGTCGCGCTGCTTGTATAAAATCATCTGTCTGCTAGAATCTTCACAGAGGGAATCGAGTGGCAAAGAATATTCTGGTTACCGGCGCTTCCGGCTTTATCGGCCAGCGGCTGACAAGGGCGCTGCTGGCTGCAGGTTGCAGAGTTCGCTGTCTCGTAAGACGGAACATGGATCTGCCCCCGGGAGCAACGGCAGTTACCGGCGATCTGCTTGCTGCCGCGACGCTGCCGGCGGCAATGGACAACATCGATACGGCCTACTATCTGGTGCACTCCATGGCAGGCGGCCGGGCCGGCTTTGAGGAGCGGGACCGGCTGGCGGCGGCAAACTTCGTCCGTGCCGCGACCGCCGCCAAAGTCCGCAGGGTCATCTATCTCGGCGGCCTGGGAGAAACAGGTGCGGGCCTGTCCGAACATCTGCAGAGCCGACTGGAAGTCGGCGCTATGCTGCGTGCCGCCCCTTTTGCCACCACCTTCCTCCGGGCGGCGGTAATTTTCGGCGCGGGTGGCGCCTCCTTTGAAATGATCCGTTCCCTGGTAAAACACCTGCCGGTGATGATCGTCCCGAAATGGGTCAATACGAAATGCCAGCCGATAGCCGTAGATGACGTCATCAACTATCTTGTCGGCTGTCTCACGGAAGAGCGCACTGCCGGCGAAACATTCGACATCGGCGGGCCGGATATCCTCACCTACCGGGAAATGATGCTGCGGTTTGCCGCCCTGCAGGGGAGAAAGCTGCTGATTATTCCGGTGCCGGTACTCACGCCGCGGCTCTCTTCCTACTGGGTGGCGCTGATCACGCCGGTCAAACCCGCCATCTCCATGCCGCTCATCGAGGGCCTTGCCAATGAAGTCGTCTGCCGCGAAAACCGGATTCGTGAACTCATCCCCTTCAGGCTGACCCCTTTCGATGAAGCCGTAACAAAAGCTCTGGCTGAAGACGCCTTGCACGAACAGGAACAAAAGAAGAAACAGGAGAGACCGGCATGAACCTTGACGAAATTTTCAACAGCTACGGCATCGGCGTGATGGCAACTGCAGGAGCAGACGGGCGGGTGAATACCGCTGTTTATGCCCGGCCGCACCTGATTGACAACGACACCGCTGTCTGGGGCATGACCGAAGGCCGCACTTTCCGTAACATTTCTCAAAACCCGCACGCCTCCTACCTCTTCCGTGAGGACAGGCCCGGTTTTCGCGGCATCAGGCTGCATTTGGAACTGCTCAGGAGCGAAGAAACCGGGGAGATGCTCGACAAGATACGCCTGGAAACCAGCCGGATAGTCGGGCCTGATGCGGGCAACCACGTGACCCATGCCGTCTGGTTCAGGATCACTGAAAGAAGAGCGCTGATCTGAGCTGCCGTCCGCGCTTTTTCAGCAGAATCAGTAGAGGAGGAGCCAATGACACCACGCAGAATAGCCAGCGTATTCAAAAGCGTGCCGACGATCGAAGGGGCCGGTGTCCACCTGAAACGGGCCTTCGGCTATCATCAGGCGCCGCTGTTCGATCCGTTCCTGATGCTGGACGATTTCCATACTCCCTATCCTGATGAGTATCTTGCCGGCTTTCCGTGGCACCCGCACCGCGGCATCGAGACCATCACCTACATCATTGAAGGCCTGGTGGAACATGGCGACAGCATGGGCAACCGCGGCGTGATCGGCACCGGTGATGTCCAGTGGATGACCGCCGGCAGCGGCATCATCCATCAGGAGATGCCGCAGAAAAGTCCGACCGGTACCATGTGGGGCTTTCAGTTCTGGGCGAATCTGCCGGCGAGCCACAAGATGATGGCGCCGCGCTACCGCGACGTGCCGGCGGCCGGCATCCCGGAAGCGCTGCTTGCTTCGGGGGTCAGGGCAAAGGTGGTCAGCGGCTCTCTGGAAGGGGTGACCGGGCCGGTCAAGGACATCATCATCGAGCCGGAACTGTTTGATGTGACCGTGCCGCCGGGCATTTCTTTCGAACACCGGGTCAAGCATGGCCATACGCTTGTTGCCTATCTGTTGTCAGGCAGCGGCAGCTTTGACGACAACAGCGACCCGTTTGCCTACGAGTTTTCCGGCAGAGGCTGGCTCGACCTGGAGCGGAGCTGCACGTTCGGTCCGGAAACGGCGCTGCTGTATGAGCGGGAGGGAGATGCCATCCGGGTCAAGGCGGGAGAAAGCGGGCTACGGTTTCTGCTGCTGGCGGGACGTCCGCTGGGCGAACCGGTTGCCTGGCAGGGGCCGATCGTCATGAACAGCCGCGAGGAGCTGCGGCTGGCCTTTGAGGAGTACAACAACGGTACGTTCATCAAATAAACTGCAGTTGTGCAGGTAACTGCGGCTAATTGCAGGCCTGGCATGCAAACCGGTCTACAGCGTTGCTTGTCGTTCCAGGGGGTTTCCTGCCAAGCTCTTTTGAATTGCCAGAAACAGCTTTTCGAACTCAACCGGTTTCACTATGTAATCAATAACGCCGAGTTCGCTGAACTTTTCCACAAGACTGTGATCACTGGAGCCGGTAAGCACGATGAAGTGTGTATCGGCTTTTATCGATTTAATTGTCCGGGCCATCTGGATGCCGCTCATTTCCGGCATTATCATATCAGTGATAACGAGATCAGGGAGATGCTCTCTGAAGAGTTCCAGCGCTTTCTTGCCGTTTTCGGCGAACTTGATGACAGCACCGGGAAACTTAGAGGAAATAAAAAGACGCAGCGGCATATGGGTCAAAATTTCATCTTCTACAATAAGTATCGAAAGCGCCGGGCATGAGCCCTGTCTGGTTTCCATCTCAAACCTCTATCCGAAATACCGCGCCTGCCGCGGAGTTGCTTACCGTGATAGACCCGCCCATATTGGTCTCAATGATGCTCTTTGACATGAACAGGCCGATACCGGTGCCCTGCACCCCCTTGGTACTGAAGTACGGCTCGAATATCCTGTCGATT
>JAGFXN010000257.1 GCA_017861215.1 Deltaproteobacteria bacterium
GGGGGTGGGGAGCGGGATAACCTACGACTCGCAGCCTGCTGACGAATATGCGGAATCCCTGGGCAAGGCCGCCTTTCTGCATGCCGGGGAGGAGGAGTTCCACCTTTTTGAAACCCTGCGCCGGGACAAAGACTGCTGCCGGAGCGTTGAACGCCATCTTGCGCGTCTGGCTGCATCTGCCCGGTTCTTCGGTTTTCCGTTTGACCGGGATGAAGCAGCGCAGCTCCTCGAACAGCTGGAGGTTGGCGGAGCTGCACCGTTGCGGATCAAACTTTCCTTGCTGCCTTCCGGCAGGCTTACCATAACCTCTGCTGGCATTGCCCCGGAGCAGAGCCCTTTGGTTATCGGCATTTCGTCGTTCAGGGTTGATCCAGCCAACTGTCTCCTCTATCACAAGACGAGTTACCGGGGCAGGTATGACAGCGAGCGGCGGCGGCGTCCCGACTGCGGCGAGGTGATATTCTGCAACTGTCGCGGTGAACTTGCCGAAGGAAGCTACAACAACATCGTCCTCAAGATCGGCGGGAAACTGCTGACGCCGCCGCTGGCAAGCGGCCTGTTGCCGGGGGTGCTGCGGGGAGAGCTTCTCGATAACGGCGCTATCATCGAGCGGATTCTCTATCCGGAGAATCTGTTTGCTGCGGAAGAGATCCGGCTGGTCAATTCATTGCGCGGCAGCCGCCGGGCAGTTCTGGCTGAAGGAGAAAAGATTTGAGAGGTGCTGCAGCGCTGTTCATGCTCCTATCTGTGCAGTCCCTTGGAGCGGCTGCCGCCAGAGCCCTGTGTCTTGACCAGGCAGTTGCCAGCGCCGTGAAGAAAAATCATGACATTGTCAAAGCTGATCGGCAACGACGCAGAGGTGGCTGTCTCTGGTGAAAGCTTTTTGAGAAAGGATTTTCTGCCCGGGCGGCAACAGCCGCTGCAGCTGGGGCAATGAACCGGTGACGGGCGGCAGCGCCGCCGGAGTCAGCAGTTATTTCCCGCAGCATTTCTTGTATTTGCTGCCGCTGCCGCAGGGGCAGGGTTCGTTCCGGCCGGTCTTGTTGCTGATAATCGGTTTCGCGCCGACCATTTTACCTTCGGTGAACGCCCAGCGGCCGTCATGTTTCTTAAACTTGCCAAGCTCGTGATGGGCGGCCTCAACCCCGTCTTCGCTGAAACGGGCGATGAATTCCACCTCGCCGAGAGTGTCGTCGTTGCCGCCCCTGCTGCTGACTATCTCCAGACCCAGCCAGGCGGCATTCTCCGCCCATTTGCGTGTCCCTTCATGGTCGTACCCCTGGCGGTGATCCGGATGGGTAGTCGCAAACAGGTAATCCATCGCGGCTTTTGTATAAGCTGTATAGCGGGAACGCATGAGCCTTTCGGCGGTATCTGCCTGCAAAGCCCCGGATATCAATGGCTCGCAGCACTTTGCGTATGCAAGTCCGCTGCCGCAGGGGCACTTTTCTGCTGCCATGGTACTCTCCTTACAGTTCGTAATCTGCAGCAACGATGGCTGAGCAGTTGGTTTTCATAAACGGTACAACCGTAGCGGCGTGATAGGGGTGGACCTGGTAGGCCTGCAGGTCGTCAAGAGAGTCGAATCTCGTGTAGAGCGCCACATCATGGGAGCGTTCGGAGCGGATGACATCGATGCCGACTTCAAGATGACGGAGCATCGGCACTTTGCCGTTCATGCTGAGCAGCATCTCTTTTACTGCAGTGCAGTTTGCCGCGGTCGGTTCCTTCAGCTTGAAAAGTACGATATGGGCGATCATGGAGCCCTCCTCACATTGGTACCAATCTATTACACCGCCATACTCTGCCTGTCAATATCTGATGGGTAGGATGCTGTCGGGCTTAAAGGAAATCTGCTGCGAATTCGCCCGAGTGGTCCATAATTCGCCGCTTTCTCGGTCAATAGCACAACTATAACCTGCAAAATCGACAAAATCTTGCCTCACCCAGGCGAATTTCCGCTTCGATTTTTCAAGTCCGACAGACTCCTGTCAAATGAGACTGAAATTATCCGGTTGACTTTGTCTTCGTTCTGCCATAAATTTACAAACAACTACATCAGCGTCAGGGAGGATATCCAGTATGAATTTCGTTACCCTTGAAGAGATAATAAGCTTTGCTGTCGAGCGCGAGGAGACAGCCTACCGTCTTTACAAGCGTGCTGCCGAGCTCAGCACGAGCATCGCGTCACGCAAGATGTTCGAGGAGATGGCAGCCGAAGAGGCCGGCCACAAGGAGGTCTTCAGCCGGATTGATACTGATAAGGCGGAGAATCACCGCAGTGTCAGGATTCCTGATATGAAAATTTCCCAGTACCTGGTGGACGTTCAATTTCGCAAGGATATGACCTATCAGGAGATACTGACCTTTGCCATGAAGGCGGAGGAGTCTGCCTACAAACTTTACGAGGCAGCGTCTGAAGCTGTTGAAGATCCGAAGCTGAAAAATGTCCTCAAGGTCTTTGCCGATGTTGAGAGGGGGCATAAGGCGAGGATTGAGCAGCTGTACGATGAGCATGTCTTGACCGAAGGCTGAAGCGGATGGTGCTAAAGCTGAAATTATATGCTGACAGCCCTCCCAAGGTTTGAAAACCCGGGAGGGCTGTCGATTGTCGGCTGGACAACAGGTTGGATGAGATAGAATGGAAAAAAGGGCGGGGAGTTGCGGATGAAAAAATTTTCAGGCAGTTGTGCTGTTTTCGTGGGTGCCGTTTTCTGTATTTCCCTGGCAGCTGTAGCCGCGGCTGCTCCGGTGGTTGTTTTTGATCAGGCCCATGACGAGCGTTTTGTCATTACCAGCGACGAGCCTCTCCAGCTTTCCGGCCTGGCAGCAGTCATGAAGGCAGAGGGCCTTGATGTCCGAAGCGGATCCGCACCGTTAACGGATGATTCTCTCAAAGGGGTTGACGCGCTGGTTAGTTCCGGGCCGTTCAGGCCTCT
>JAGFXN010000258.1 GCA_017861215.1 Deltaproteobacteria bacterium
CCTTCATTGGCGAAAATTATCCCTACAACCTTCTGAATGGTGACACTGTCATCGGCAAGGATTACTCTGCTGCCCATCATTCCCTCCGTCAGGGGTTGCCATATTCGGCTACAAATGCGAAAAACCTAGCACAAAGGCAATGCCGTGTCAAACAAATGCAAACATACAGGCTTTGGGCTCTAGGCTCTAGGCTTGAGGCACCAAAGTATTAATTCTCCCAGTGCCTAGAGCCCAGTGCCCAGAACCTGCCCTTCAGTGAATTATCTCCGCGGTAAACCGGTACAGCCGGCCGCTCTGCCAGCCATCCGGAGGAAGCCCCGCTTTCAGCGACAACTGCTTGAGATAGGTGGCAAGATCCCACCCCTCTTCCACCGGAACCTGCGGCAGAAAAACGCTGCTCCGCCCTGAAGCCTCCAGATAAACGCCATGCTTGCCGATCTCTATCTCGCTGCTGCCGCTTACCGGCTCCAGGGGCGAGAGTACGGTCACCTCCAGAGAAAGGTTCGGCAGCTCTTCGGGGCGCACCGGCGAAAAGCGCGGATCTTTTGTTGCCGCTGCCACGGCGTTCTGAATGACCGAACGATGCAGGGAGGTATACGCCTGGATGCTGCCGATGCAGCCGCGCAACCGGCCGTTTTTCTCCTTCAGCGTCACGAAAACAGCCCCGTCAGCCTTCAGCCGCATATCGCTCCCCTGCCATTCCGGCAGCGGCTTCCCGTTTACCTGTCGCTCGACCGTCTCCCTGGCCAGCTGCAGAATTTCTGCTCTGGCGGCAGCGGACAGCGGTTTTTTATAGAAACCGAGCGCGCCGTAGCCGACGACCCGTTTTTTGTCGCCGAAGGCATCCCCTGAATCTGCATACCGATACAGCCGGGCCTCCGTAGCCCCTGCTCCCCGTGCCGCCGCCATGCCGTAGAGTACCGGTCCGCCGCCGCACGCCTCGCCTTCGCCGCTTGCCAGCAGCCGCTCAAGATCGCCGGCCGCCAGCCGCTCTACCGCATCAAGCACCTTGCGATCCTTCACGCCGGCGGTTTTGCTGTCATGGTAATGGGACAGGTCAGTGCTGATAACCACGATGGCTTTTGCATCCTTCTTGAGGATGGCGGCGATGGTGTCGGCCAGATGCCGGTACGATTCCGGCGTCACCCTGCCGATCAGAATCGGCACCACACTGAAATCCTTGAGAGTCTTTTGCAGAAAGGGGAGCTGTACCTCCAGGGAATGCTCCCGCTCGAACGGTTCGGCAGCGAGCTTCACGCCTTCCCGGTCGCTTGCCAGAGAGCGGGCCAGCGCTTCATCCACCTTCACCACCCCGAGCGGTGTCTTCAAGCCACCGCCGGAGTAGATGACCGCGCCGTTGACCGCGGCATAGTGAGACGGCCCGAGCAGGATGACCGTGCGGATATCCTTGCCTTTCAGCCTGGCATAAGAGTAACCGGCGACGACGCCGGAGTAGACATAGCCGGCATGCGGCGCGACAACCGCCAGCAGCCGGCCGTCATCAAGCGAGTCGCCGGGGTGCGCCAGATACGCCTCAAGGTCGGCCTCAAGCTTCTTTTTGTCTGCCGGGTAGAAACTCCCGGCAACTGCCGGCTCCTTCACCGCTGCACTGCAGGCAGACGGGAACAGCAGCATCAGCAGCATTGTGTTCATCAGGTATCTGAAGCGGCTCATATCCTTGTACCTCCTGTCATGAATCCTGCCCCGGCTATCTTCCTGCTGCAGAAACTGCAGCGATCCCCTTTCAGATGGGTTTCCAGCACGCTGAAGCCGGAACGTTGTATCACCACTTTCCGGCACTGCGGGCAGTAGGTGCTGGCCCCCGGATGACCCGGCACATTGCCGATGTAGGGGTAATGCAACCCCGCCTGCAGCGCTGTCTCCCGCGCCATTTCCAGGGTCTTTACCGGAGTCGGCGGCACGGCGCTCATTTTATAGAGCGGGAAAAACCTTGAAAAATGCACCGGCGTCTGCTCCCCGAGGTTCTGCCTGATCCAGCCGCACATCTCGGCTATCATGGCAGGGCTGTCGTTATAGCCGGGGATGACAAGGTTGGTGACCTCCAGCCAGACCCCGCGTTGCCGGTAGTTCTTCAGTGCGGTGAGCACCGGGGCAAGCGCCCCTTCGCAGACGGTGTCGTAGAATTTCTCGCTGAACCCTTTCAGATCGATGTTGGCGGCATCGAGATGGCGACAGAGTTCGGCCTGCGGTTCCGGATTGATGTAGCCGTTTGAATGGGTTATCGCCAGCACCCCTTTGCCGCGGGCGGCCCTGGCAACGTCGAGCATGTACTCGAAAAAGGTGACCGGCTCGGTATAGGTAAAGGCAACGCTCTTGCACCCCCGGGCAATCGCCATGGTCGGCACCTGGGCGACAGGGGTCAGGTAGTTGCGCGACTCCAGCGGCGACAGCTGCGATATCTCCCAGTTCTGGCAGAACTTGCAGCGGAGATTGCAACCGGCACAGGCAAGGGAGAGCGATCGTGTCGAGGGATGAAAATTGAAAAGCGGTTTCTTTTCGACCGGATCGACATTGATCGAACAGGGGAGAGCATAGCCCAGAGAGGTGAGCGTGCCGCCAAAATTCTTTCTTGCCCGGCAGAAGCCGCTGCCGCCGGCAGGGATCGTGCAGCGGCGCGGGCAGAGGGCGCATTGCACCGTTCCCTTGCCGTCATCTAGCTTCTGGTACCAGAGCGCCTCCCGACGCCCCGCCACCCCGGAGGCAATCTCCCTGGCGCCCGCCTGCAGCGCCAGCGCGGAGAGGCATACCGTCTGTATGAATGCACGGCGTGAAATCATGCTTTTATTGTACCACCGATTGCCGAAATTTGCAGGGCGAGGAAACTGCCGCATTTGAGCAGCAGCAGAAGCAGCAGCGTCGCGCGAAAACCGAGCACGGGAAGCAGCAGCAGGCCGCCGAGACAACCGCCGAGACACCCC
>JAGFXN010000259.1 GCA_017861215.1 Deltaproteobacteria bacterium
CTTGACATGGGTATGGATATTGAGAGTGAGGAGGGCGCCGTTGTCAGGGAGGGCATAAAAAGTGGAGAACGGTATCTGCACGCGATAGCCGACCCCGTTTACATCCAGAATAACTGCATCGGGATTTCTGCTGGCAATTCTGCCGGTCAATAGTGCGATCATGGCGACGCTCGGTATTTTCTGGTAACGGGAATTTTTGCTGTGAGGCTTTTCAGCCCGTAGGAGTTTGCATGACAGATGGCGACTGCCAGGGCGTCGGAAGCGTCTGCCTGGGCGATCTCCGGCAGGTTGAGAAGCACCTTCACCATGTGCTGTACCTGCTCCTTGGCCGCTTTCCCATGGCCGACAACAGCCTGTTTTACCTGCAGGGCAGTGTATTCGGCGACCGGCAGTCCGGCGTTTACCCCGGCAACGATGGCCGCTCCTCTTGCCTGCCCCAGCTTCAGGGCGCTCTGGACATTGGTGGCGAAAAAAATATCCTCTACGGCGACCGCATCCGGCCGGTAGCGGTCAATGACGGCACAGAGATCATCAAAGATCTTTTTGAGCCTTCCCGGGAAATCAGCAGCCTTGTCGGTGAAGATGGCGCCATTGTCGACATGAACAAGGCGGTTGCCGTCCTTGCGAATGATGCCGTAACCGGTAATGCGTGAACCTGGGTCGATGCCGAGTATGATCATCTACATCAGTTTTTCCATCTCTTCGGTGGAGATGTCGAAATTGGCGTAGACGTTCTGCACATCGTCATTATCTTCAAGGCGGTCAATCATCTTCAGCATGCTCTCGGCCTGCTTTCCTTCTAGTTTCACCATCGTCTGCGGAATCATGGTGACTTCAGCGCTGTCGAATTTGAAGCCGGCGGCAGTCAGGGCGTCACGCACTTCAATGAAGGCTGAAGGGTCGGTGATGACTTCGAACTGTTCGTCCTGTTCGCTGACATCGTCTGCGCCCGCCTCCAGGGCGGCATCGAACAGCTTTTCAAATTCTACGGTTCTCGGGTAGGTAATCAGACCTTTCTTGTCGAATATCCAGGAGACGCAGCCGGTTTCGCCCATGTTGCCGTTGCATTTGGTGAAGGTGCTGCGTACGTCCGAAACCGTGCGGTTGCGGTTATCGGTCATAACCTCGACCAGAACGGCAACGCCGCCGGGGCCGTAGCCTTCGTAGGTGGTCTCCTCATAGTTGACCCCCTCCATCCCGCCGGTACCTTTTTTGATGGCGCGTTCAATATTATCCTTGGGCATGTTTTCGCCCTTGGCTTTGTCAATTGCCGTACGCAGCCTGGGATTGGCTGCCGGATCTCCCCCTCCCAGTTTGGCGGCGACAGAGATCTCCTTGATTATTTTGGTGAAAACCTTGCCGCGCTTTGCATCCGCCGCACCCTTTTTATGTTTGATGGTGCTCCATTTATTATGTCCTGACATCGTTGCTGCTCCTCTTAAGATTGGTTACGGTAAGCTAGAAATATTAGCATGTTGAAATTATGCTTGTAAAGAAAGAAAAGATGCGCTTCATCGCTGGCTTGACAGGAGTTCGTCATATCAGTTAAACCTATGTTTGAAATTGGTATAAACTTGTAAATCGTAACATTTAAGCTGCTCGTGTTAGCTTCTAACTATCCGGATTTTAATGATAATATTCGCGGTGCAATAAAAAATAAAATTTAACGTTGACATTAATAAAACGTCGTGCTAAAAAAAAATAAAACTGATATCCGGCATATTAAAACAGGCGTTCAATTTTATTGTTAACGGGTCAGGAAATGTTCAGAAGCAAGAGCAGTTATACAGTACAGAGTGTTGAAAAGGCTCTGGATATTTTGGAACTGCTTGCGGATGAGTTGAGCGATGCAACCCTGCCGCATATTGCCGAAAAACTCGGCATCAGCAGGAACAAGGCGTTCCGTCTGCTGGCGACACTCGAGAGCCGTGGTCTGGTGCAGCGCGAGGAGCACAGCGGAATCTACCGCGTCGGTCTGGATACGGTCGGCCTTGCCCAGCGTTTCATCAGGGGGGCAAACCTGATCAAGCATGCCCATCCGGTTATGGAAGAGCTTGCCAGAAAGCATGAAGAGGCGGTTTATCTGACAGTGCTTCTCGGTGAGGAGGTGCTGTTTCTCGATGTGGTGGATGGCGCACAGACTGTGAAGACAGCACCGCTGGTCGGCAAAAAGTTCCCCTGCCTCACCAATGCTCCGGGGAAGGTGATCAAGGCTCTGGAGTCATCCGATCTTCTGGAAAAAGTTTTCAAGAAGGGGCGGCGGATGGCCCAGGATGACATGGCAAAACTTGAAACCGAGCTTGGCGAAATCAGGCGGAAGCGGGTGGCGGTAGGACATGATTGCCTTGGCGAGGGGATAATCGATGTTGCCGTAGCCATCAAGGATTATGCGGGCAAGGTTGTCGGCGCCATCACCCTTATGGGCCCGGCGTTCAGGCTCTTTGCCGAGAGGATAGAGAATGAGATTGTCCCTTCACTCCTGGAGGGGGCTGACATGCTTTCCCTGAAATTCGGTTACGCAAAGTTTTAGCAGCTGCTTGCAGGTTCAACATCTTTGAAAGGAGGTTTGCAGAGAGGTTCATTTTTCACGGCGGGCGGGACGCCGCTTTCCCAGGCTGTCAAACTTTACATTGGAAAGGAGTACACTCATGGCTGAAAAACAGTACGATTGGGCAGCAATCGCCAAGAATCCCAAGTTTATCGAACTGCACCACAAGAAGCAGGCTTTCCTGTTCGGCTGGTGGATCTTCTCCACCGCTTACTACTTCCTGCTCCCCATCGGAGCAGCATACGCACCGGGTCTCTTCAAGGTCAAGATCATCAGCGTCATCAACTTCGGCTACCTTTTCGCCCTGTCCCAGTTTTTTGTCTCCTGGGGACTGGCGCATTACTATGCCCATGTTGCCAACAAGGACTTTGACCGGCTGACC
>JAGFXN010000260.1 GCA_017861215.1 Deltaproteobacteria bacterium
ATGCTGCTGCACGCAGGGATTGAACCAATCCTGCAGCTGACTTGCCGCGACAGAAACCGGCTTGCCCTGCAAAGTGAACTCATGGGCGCGGCAGCTCTTGGCATCACCAATATTCTGGCACTGACCGGGGATCACATATCATTCGGCGATCACCGCGAAGGCAAGGCAGTTTTTGACCTCGACTCTGTCCAGCTGCTGGAATGCATGCAGCGGCTGGCAAGCGGTTTTGATCTGTCCGGGAAAAGACTTGAGGGGACACCGCGGTTTTTCGCCGGAGCTGCTGCCGCGCCCGAGGCGGAACCATTTGACCTGACCCTCTACAAGCTCAGGAAGAAAGCGGCCGCAGGGGCTCAGTTCCTGCAGACCCAGGCGATCTTCAATCCGGAAAAACTCGGTCGTTTTACCGAAGCTGTGGCGCCGCTCGGGATGAAGGTAATTGCCGGCATCCTCCTGCTCAGATCAGCGGCAATGGCCCGCTTCATAAACAGGAATATACCGGGGCTCAGGGTACCGGAAGAGATCGTCCGGGAACTGGAGCAGTCTGCTGACCCTCCGGCAACCGGGCTCGAAATAGCCTGCCGCCTGGCAAGAGCCGTAAAACCCGGTGCGCACGGAATACACATCATGGCCATGGGGCATGAAGAGCTGATCCCGGAGATTGTCAGAAAAAGTATTCAGTAGTCAGAATACAGGAGACAGAATAAAAGCTTTGCTACTGAATTCTGACTTCTGTCCCCTGTATTCTTCTTTTCAAGGAGGTTTTCCATGAAGGTCAAAAAAGCTGTTTTTCCGGTCGCAGGTCTGGGCACCCGTTTTCTGCCGGCAACAAAGGCATCGCCCAAGGAGATGCTGTCGCTGATCGACAAACCGCTGGTACAGTATGTTGTTGAAGAGGCGGTCGCCTCCGGGATTGAGCAGATTCTTTTTGTCACCGGCCGGGGGAAGCGGGCGCTTGAGGATCACTTCGATATCGCCTTTGAACTGGAAGCCCTCCTGTACGACAAGGGCAAGGAGGCGGAATTAACGCAGGTGAGGGAAATAGCCGAGATGGTCGACATTTTCTATGTCCGGCAGAAACGCGCGCTGGGCCTTGGGCATGCAATCCTCTGTGCCAGGGATTTCGTCGGCAATGAACCTTTCGCCGTACTCCTCGGAGATGACATCATCGACTCTGACCGACCATGCCTCGGTCAACTGCTGGAAGTATACAGCAAGTACCGTGGCTGCGTGCTCGCCCTTGAGCAGGTGCCGCAGGAAAACATCGCATCCTACGGCTGCGTAAAGGCCACACGCATCTCGGAGCAAGTCTACGAGGTAACGGATCTGGTGGAGAAGCCCAAACCTGAGGAGGCGCCGTCAGATCTGGCCATTATCGGCCGCTACGTGCTGACCCCGGAAATTTTTCCGATCCTTGCCCAGCAGGCACCGGGCAAGGGGGGGGAGATCCAGCTGACTGACGCCATCCGCACCCTGGCGGGAAGCCAGGCGATCTACGGCTGCCGCTTTGCAGGCGTTCGCCATGACTGCGGTGACAAGCTCGGCTTTCTGAAAGCGACGGTGGATCTGGCATTGAAGCGTGATGAATTCAACGTGGAGTTTGCTAAATACCTGCGGGAAAGACT
Organism: Deltaproteobacteria bacterium; assembly: GCA_017861215.1. GTDB lineage: Bacteria > Desulfobacterota > Desulfuromonadia > Geobacterales > DSM-12255 > VEOV01. The sequence goes on from JAGFXN010000260.1 coordinate 1,623, forward strand.
GGCTTGCATACCATGACGGAAACTATTGCCGGCAAACCCTTGTTAAAGCTGCTGACAAATCATTTTCACATTCGAATTAGTCGCTGGTGACTGATTTACGCGAATCACTTTTCGGATTTTTCCCTTGAAGGGGTACATTCACTTCCGAAGACAAGATCAGTTGCGGCGGAAGCCCTTCGGCACCAAGAATTTTTACCAGCTCATCCAATCCCTCGGCAACCATTAAAATCCTTTCTGTCGACAGGTTCTCCAGCCCTCTCACCAAAAGACCTTGCGGGACCTGCGGTGCTGATGTCAGGAGAATCATCCCTTTTTCTGTCAGCGCAATTTCCACGATCCGCCGGTCCGTCTCGGATCGAGTGCGTACCACCAACCCTCTTTTCACAAGCCTGTCGATAAGCCCGACAACCGTAGCCGGGTGAAGATACATGCGTCGCGCCAGTTCTGAAGGCTTGATGGTGGCAGCGTTGTCTATCACCTTCATCGCCCATAGTTGCGATCCTGACAAGCCGGTTTCCCGTTCAATCAACTTGGAGTGTTCATTCACAACCTGGAAAACACGCCGGATATTGTCGATAATGCCCGCCACCAGATCTTGCCTGACTGCCATAGGAACCCCTCGCCTGAGTCATAGTTACGAAATTTACCTCTCAGCTACTTATCATAAAACATCGTTAAAACCTATGTAAAATAATGCGCTGCGGGAAAGCGGAGCGGTCATCAGCCAATTACCAAAAGGTGCTTGAGCCCTTTGCATTTAAGCACTATTTCAAACATTGTTCAGGGATAATAGGACGCAATATCAGTAGGTTACAACATTAAAACGGAATTTGAAAAATGTTGTTGCGAATCGAATCAAAAGTTGTTATGTTTTATTTGTATGTACAAACTATTTTTTACTACTGATTATATTTGTTCGCTAATTGATGTATTGTTCCGAGAGAATTGATGCCATCGCCGTCGCTCAGTCATTGTCGTTCTCTCGCTTCGTAGCGCAAGCAAGTCACGGTAAACAGGAAGCTACTCAGGCGTCATGAAATCAGTTTTTTAATAAGTGCCCAAAGTCACCCGGAAAGGCTTGAAGCCAGAAGAGGTTTAATAATGATCCGAGAAAGCAGCCCAGATTATTCAGTTCGCTCAGTGGATATGATCATCGATACGCTGGAATTTATGAGTGCAGAAGAAGCCGCGCAGGTAACGGTAACAAGTCTCTGTTCCGCCCTTGGCATCAGCAGAAACAAGACGTTTCGTCTTCTGGCAACACTTGAAAAACGTGGCATGGTAGAAAAAGATCCCGACAGCGGA
>JAGFXN010000261.1 GCA_017861215.1 Deltaproteobacteria bacterium
TATAAAAAGCATTTGAAACACTGAGCAACAGCCAAAAGTAGGCGCTTTTGAGCGAGCAACGGAGCAGAATCACAAAGCAAATTCAAAAACAGGTTAGCTTGATAACTCTCCAATAAGGTGTACGGTGTTTTTCTATTAAGTTATTGATTTCTCTGTTGCTCGGTTGCTCTGTGTTTGTTGAACTGCCGTTTTTAGGTTTATAGCAGATAACAGTACCCTTGCGTCAACAATTGATGCTGTTCAGAGCGAGCCTGCCTTGATCTGAACGGCGGTTTCATGAGTCACCGTGCCGGCGGTCAGATACATGGTGCCTTCGGTAATGGTGATCGACCAGTTGACGGAGCGTTCCAGCTGTTCCGCCAGCGCAGCGATCAAAGCCTGGTCGATGGTGACAACCGTCAGGTTGGCTGCCTTCTCCAGCTTGGGCAGATGTTGCTGACTCCAGCTGAAAAACAGTCTGCCGCATGCCAGCAGAGCGACCCGCTCTGCGTGACGACAAGCCTTGAGAATGCGGTCGGCATCCGGCAGCCCGACTTCCACCCAGAACCGTACCCTGCCATCGGGGCCCTTTACCCAGAGATCCGGTTCGTCGGTGGCGGAAAGCCCCTTGGTGAAGGTCAGCTCCGGCTCGGAGAAGACGGCCAATGCCAGCAATCTGGTTACCAGCCGCTCCGCGGTTTCCGACGGGTGCTGGGCAGCCGTTACCTGCAGGGTTTCATAGACGCTGCGGTCAAGGTCGGCAAGCTGCAGGGACACTTTATAGATTGTTGCTGGTCGCGCCATTCAGATAGGTACCTCAATAGTCATGCGGAGCGTTTGCCCCAGGGAGTTGTCCATGGATATCATGATAAAAATTGCGCCCGGACTTTGGAAGTCCGGCCAAAGCTGGCCTGTAAATGAGATACGGGAGGCTCATGTCGTTCGTTTACAGCTCTTGAGCATCTGGGTAAGCTGGCGGTCGAGGGACGAAGCAAAGCGCTGCCTGTCGGTCAGACCGAACTGGGCCGGGCCGCCCTGCACCAGTCCTCCCGAGCGCAGCTCCATCATCAGGTCGCGGATGGAGAGCCGTTCACCGACATTCTCCTCAGTATAGAGTTCGCCGCGCGGATCGAGTGCTACGCCGCCATTGGCGACAATCCTGGCGGCCAGCGGAATGTCGGCCGTAATCACCAGGTCTTCCGGGGCAGCATGCTCGGCGATGTAGTCATCGGCAACGTCGAACCCCTCCCCTACCACGATGGATTCGATCAGGCCGGTTTCATGCCTGGCGAGATTCTTGTTGGCAACCAGACAGACCGGCACCTGGAGTCGTGCCGAGGCGCGAAACAGGATTTCCTTGATAACCCGCGGGCAAGCGTCGGCGTCAATCCATATTTTCATAATATCGTACCGGTAGGTAAACATATCAATCGTAGGGGCGACGCATGCGTCGCCCCTTCACCAGGGAATGTATGTTTAACCGCCGAAGCAATAGTCATTACGGTCCTGTCAGGCTTATCTGACGGCAAGCAGAAACTCGCTGGTTATCAATTCGTGGTGCCGGCAGTGCGAGCGGATCTGCCAGGGAATGGTTCCGGCCCGGGAGACCTGCCATGGCGGAGTGAGAATGCCGCCCTGCCCTGCCAGCAGGGAACGGACATTATCGATGCCTGAGCCGCTGAATTCCCCGGCGGCCTTGCCTCCCAGCCACAGCTCTTCCGGAGCAGAGCTTGCTGCCCAGGAAAACGGCGAGGCAAAGAGGAAGGCAGCACCGCTGCAGCTCGCCACCCGGTTCATTTCGAACAGGTGGGCCAGCGGGTAGCGTACCCGGTCCAGCAGATTCAGCGAGGCGGACTGCTGAAAAGTCTCCCGGCGAAACGGCAGCCGCAGGGCATCGGCAACGATAAATTCCGCATTATCGCTGCGCAGCGCCGTTGGAAGGGTAATTCTGAAGATTTCGCGCAGGTTCCCCTCCAGGGGGAGGGAGAAGGTCAGCTGCCGGTCCCGGGCCAGAGTCCGCACCGCTTTGATGAAGTTGCCGGAAAGATCGCAGCCGACCGCCCAGCTGCTCCTGGCGGCCATGGCAAAGGTCAGCCGGCCGACGGCACAACCGGCATCAAGTGACGCCCCGTCCCCTCCAGCCAGGCAATCGGCCCAGGCGGCATTGGCAGCACCGTTGCCGTCTACACCGCACAGGTCGGCATAATGGCTCCAGAGGTAGCGGTCCACCATCCCCCCCTCTTCATAGCGCAGCTGGCCGCCAGCAGAGCCGCCGTCGGCAACGGGGAGCAGGTGGGCCACGCCGTCACGTAGCGGATAGCGCCGCCGGCACTGCACGCAGATCAACTCCCCGCTGATAATATCTCCGGCAGCTTCCGACTCAATGGCAGGCTCCAGTCGATACTCCTTGGGCAGACAGGCAGGACAGATGAGATGGGGGAGCAGAAAACTTTTCACAAGGTACCGGGTTGCTGGTTGTCCATCAGAAATTTTGAAGCAGGCACGCCGCTTGTCGCCATGGTCTACCCATCCTGCCTGGCCGGCGGCGGACACCACTTGTCCTTCGGCACCCACTTGGGCTGGCCGGGATCACCGAGATAATGGGGCGACATGATCTGAACGCCGTATTCGTTGAACACATCCTGAATATTGGCATGCAGGGCATTCATCACCTGCGCGCGCGGACTCGGTTCACTGGGCACCGCCTGGCAGACCAGCCGGTATTCAGGATAGAAATCCGAAAGAGCAGTCTGAAAAACCTGCGGCGCCGGCTCTGTCAGCACACCGCCGGTCCTTTGCGCCGCTTCCAGCAGCATGGCATGCACCTGCCGCCAGGGGGTGTCATAACCGATCGTCACAGAGGTGGTTATAATATAGCCCTGGCCGTGCACGGCGCGCGAATAGTTGCGGGTCACATTCCCCAGAATCAGGGAATTCGGCAGGGTCA
>JAGFXN010000063.1 GCA_017861215.1 Deltaproteobacteria bacterium
TGCTGACCTCCATCAAGCTGGCGCCAACCCTGGAAGGCTACTACTTCCTTGGTCTCAGCTACTACAGCCGCGGAGACCTGGAAAGCTCCCTGAGCCAGTTCCGTAAAATCCTCGACAATGTTCCGAACGCCCGCCAGGCAAGAATAATGACCGCCACCGTCCTGCTTGCTCAAAAACGGATCGATGATGCCATTACCGAGATCAACAGGGTCCTGGAACAGAACGATCAGGATGCGATTGCCCACAATCTGCTCGGCAGCGCCTACATGGCCAAAGGGATGTTCGACGAAGGAATGCGCGAACTCAATCTGGCGACCAAGATTGACCCCAAGAGTGTCGATGCTTACCTGAAGAAGGGCTCTTTCTATTTCAGAAGGGGCAAGAATAGCGCCGGGGAGACAGAGTTGGCCACGGCGGTTCAAGCGGCTCCTGATTCACTTAACAGTCGCTTGCTGCTGGCTTCGTACTACCTGCGAGAAAACAAGACAGCAAAGGCTATGTCCGTTCTCAAGGCCGGACTTACCGGTAAAAAAGACGATGCGCGCCTCTACAACAGCATGGCTGTGGTGCTTTTCAGAGAGAATAAACGGGAGGAAGCACTCAAATACCTGCAAAAATCCAAAGAAATAGACCCGACCTTCCCGCCAAACTATCAGATACTTGCCTCCTACTACGCTTCCTCCGGCAATTATGCCAAGGCAACCGAAGAGTATGTCATGCTGCTCCGGAACGATCCGGCCAACCTGCAGGCGATGCTGGCACTGGCGGCGCTCAATGAGTTGCAGGGCAAGGACAGTGAGGCGCTGAACTACTATCAGAAGGCGGTCGATACCAAAAAGCCGGCAGCATTCCTTGCCCAGGCCGGCTATCACATGAAAAAGAAAGAAGCGTCCAAGGCCCTCAAGGTGCTTGATGAATCAATCAAGCTTGATGCAAGCAATATTGCGGCCATGGAGATGAAGGGTAAGATTCTGGTAGCCGAAAACAAAGCCAAGGATGCTCTCAAGGTTTTTGGAGAGATCGAAAAACAGAATCCCGACGCAGGTCTGGCTCTTAAAATCGGCACCTACGTGCAGATGAAAGAGTACCCCAAAGCGCTGGAACAGGCCCGCAAGATTATTGAAAAATATCCCAAGTCTGCGCAGGGATATATCGTGTTGTCTTCCATTTATGAGCACCAGAAGGATATGAACAGCGCCATCAACGAACTGAAAAACGGTCTGCGCGTCGATCCTCAGAATGTCCAGGCAATGCTTACCATGGGACGACTGTATGAAGGGCGCAATGAATATGAGCTGGCCATGAACTCCTATAGCGAGGCGGTACGTAAGAAACCTGATTTTGCCCCGGCAATCTTCGCCCAGGGGGCGCTGCTCGAACGGTCCGGCAAAAAGAAAGAAGCGATCACCAAATATAGAAGCGCACTGGAAAAGTCCCCCGCATATACGCCGGCCCTCAACAACCTGGCATACCTCTATGCCGACGGTTACGGCAACAAGGAAGAGGCCCTGCGTCTGGCAGTAACCGCCTACAAGCAGGAACCGGCTAATGCCGGTCTGATGGACACACTCGGCTATGCCCTGCTCAAGAACAATCGTAAGGACGATGCGAAAAAGGTATTGGAACAGACCTCAAAACTGCTTCCTGACAACCCGACAGTCAGCTACCACCTGGCACTGGCTTACAAGGAAACAGGCGACAGGAAAAAGGCGTCCGATGCAGTGCAGAAAGCTCTTGCCGGCGGGAATTTTCCCGATGCGGCCGCGGCAAAAACGCTGCAGTCCGAGCTGAATAAATAGATACCCACATGCGCTCACGCTTGATTCTACTGATACTGATTGATGTTCTGCTGGCGTTCGCGGCCTTTTATTCCGCAGCAGTAGTGCGTTTTGGGTACGTAGAGGCTACAATCACTCTGTACAATGCCAGAGGGTTGTCTGTAGCCGGTTTTTTTGCGGTTGTCAGCATCTTCTCTTCCCAGTTGATGGATGTGTATGACGTCGGCAAAAATGTAAAGAAACGGGAAATTCTGATAAATGTCATCCTAGGAACATCTGCCTCTTTTTTTATACTTTCCATCGCCTACTACCTGGAGCCGACTGTCATGATGGGCAGGGGGGTGCTGATTTTATCCATCGCCCTGTTTGCCTTGTATCAGTTTTTGTGGCACTGCATTTTCCTCGTTTATCACCACCACCAACAATTTCTGCAACGAATTCTTATCCTGGGAACCGGTCCCCTGGCGCAGCAGATGGGCCAATTGGCAATGTCCGGCAACAGCATTTTCACCCTGGCCGGCTATGCCGCCTGCACCGGTAATGGTGACAGCCGCCAGAATGGAGATGATAGCATTGTCTCTGTCCCCTCCGAAGCAATTTTGGGGAATTCCGACGATCTGATGGCAGTGGCCAGCGAAGCCCACGCAGATTTAATCGTCGTGGCGCTCTCCGAGCGCAGGGGCATTTTCCCGCTCCGGGACGTCCTTCGCTGCAAACTGAACGGCATCGAGATCATGGATGCCCCCACTTTCTATGAACGCGTCACAGGCAAGTTGATGCTTGAACATATAACCCCCAGCTGGATAATCTTTTCCAGCGGTTTCCGTAGAACGACCTTTCTGACCATCTTCAAGCGCTGCAGTGACATCATTCTTTCATCCCTCGGACTGCTGCTGGCGGCTCCCGTTTTCCCCTTCATCGCCCTGATGATCAAACTCGATTCGCCGGGCCCCCTGTTCTTCAGACAGGTTCGTGTCGGCTGCCGGGAGAAACCGTTTACCCTTTACAAGCTGAGAAGCATGCGTCAGGATGCCGAGGCTGCCACCGGCGCTGTTTGGGCGCAGCAGGATGATCCGCGTATCACCAGGATCGGCTTGTTCCTGCGCAATACGCGGCTTGATGAAATTCCGCAACTGATCAATGTCCTCAAGGGTGACATGAGTTTTATCGGCCCCCGTCCGGAACGGCCGGAATTTGTAGAAAAGCTGAAGATAGTCATCCCCTACTATTCAAAACGACACTTCGTCAAGCCGGGAGTAACCGGCTGGGCTCAAGTCAAGTATCCCTACGGCGCTTCAGTTGAAGACGCCGTCGAAAAGTTGCGTTATGACCTCTATTACATTAAGGATTATTCCATCTTCCTGGACTTGCTTATATTTTTCGAGACTATTAAAGTTGTCCTTTTCGGACGAGGCGTACGATAAAAACGAAGGCAGAATCGAAGGTAAGTTTACTCCCAAGTGGACCAAGGAAGCTGACAGCAGTCCAGCAGTATGCTGTTTTTATCCCTGCATCACGCAAGCTGATTTCTTACAGGAGAAAAATACATGAGGAAGCAACTGTCGTTATTGATTGCAACAGTCCTGATGATCATGCCGCTTGTGGCGTCTGCCGCAGATTACGTTATCGGCGAGGGTGATGGCCTTGATATAGCGGTCTGGGGGGTCAAGGATCTGACCTTTCCGGCCAAGGTGCGCCCGGACGGCAAAATCACCGTTCCCGGCCTTGGAGATGTACAGGCCAGCGGCCTGACGCCCGCTAACATGCAAGCGGCTCTGGCGGCACGACTGAAGACACTGGTAAAAAATCCGATCGTTACGGTGTCCGTCTCACAGATTACCAACAGCAAGGTTTATATCTTCGGTGGCGGTATCAAATCAGGTGTCATGGATCTTCACCAGCGGATTACCCTGCTGCAGTTGCTCTGTATGCTCGGTGAGACTAAGACGGCCGACTTGAAAAAGGCCTACCTGCTCAGGAACGGCAAGAAAATCAAGGAAAATTTCCACCGGTTGTTCATTGATGGAGATATCAGTGATGATATGCAGCTGGAATCCGGCGATTCAATTTTTATCCCGCTGGTGCAGGATAAGAATGTCTATGTTCTCGGTGCGGTTAACCTGCCCAAAGCCATCGATTACCGTGACGGCATGAGGGTTATGGAGGCCATTCTCGAAGCCGGCGGATTCACCAAATTCGCCAGCCAGAATGATACTCAGGTTCGCAGGAAGGAGGCGAAGGGGGACGTATCCATCCCGGTCAGGGCGAAAGAAATTATCAGCAGCGGCAAAATGGAACAGAATATCAAGCTTAATCCGGGAGATTACGTTATCGTCAAGGAAAGTATTTTCTGATTATCCTGATGTTTGAAAAAAAAGTGACTTTAATTAGCATGGAGTAATTGATGGCAGCCAACGATTTAGATTACAAGAAATATATGATGCTTGCCAAGCGCAACAAACGTCTTTGGCTGATTTCTGCCTTGGCAATAATGACCGTCGTAATAATAGGCAGCTACCTGTTGCCGAACAAGTATGAGGCCAAGAGCACCGTATTTATCGAAAAAAGCGTTATTGCTGATCTGGTTAGGGGACTGGCTGTCACCCCGTCAATTGAGGAGAAAATCAAGGCGCTTACCTATGCTATGACCAGTAGAAGCCTGATTCTGAAGGTACTTGACGAACTGGATCTCAACTTGAAGAAAACCGGCGGGGCGGAACTGGAAAAACTGATCAAGGAGCTGCAGAGCAAGACCCAAATCAAGATCAGGAGCGGAGAAGGGCTTTTTATCATCTCTTTTCAGGACAGTAATCCCAAGTTGGCGCGCGATTATGTCAATATACTGGTGCGGCGCTACATTGAGGAAAGCACCTCCAGTAAGCGGGAAGACTCCTACGGGGCCACCAAATTCATTACAGAGCAGGCTGAAGTATTCAGAGAGAAGCTGCAGAAGTCTGAGGATGCAGTGAATGCTTTCAAGCAGGGAGAAGGCTCGATCGCCACCATGGACCCGGCACTTCTGCTCAAGGATATCAATGACTCGCAGGAGCGTCTGGATAACCTGAAGATCACTGAAGCGCAGTTGGAAACAGTGCTGTCCAACATGAGGCAAGGTGTCACTGTTCAATCAAACTTGCCGGCACTGCAGAAGCGGTTGCAGGAACTGCAGCTGCAGTATACCGACAACTATCCGGAAATCATCCGCGTCAAAGATGAAATCAAGGCGCTGGAAGCGCAGACCAAAAGTGAGTCTGGCAAGGCGGTCAGCCAGGAACGCTCACCGGAATACCAGAAGACTGCTTCACAATTGCGAGCTGTCCGTCAGGCAACGGTGAACCTTAATGCAAACATCGCCAGGAACCGCGCACTGCTGCAGAGAATTCCGGCGGCACGGTCAAAACTGGAAGACATGGAACGGGAGAAAAACTCCCAGAAAACTATCTATGAGCAGATGATGGCCCGACAGGGCCAGTCCGAGGTCTCCAAGCAGATGGAGGTTCAGGACAAATCCACCGTTTTCAGGATCGTAGACGCAGCGGTGTTGCCGATCAAACCGACCAGCCCGAATCGCGTCAAACTGATTTTTATGGGAATAGTTGCCGGCATTGCGGGTGGTTTCGGATTGGTACTGCTCAAGGACCTGCTGGACAGCTCCATCAAGAATGCTGATGTGGCCAAGCAGTTGGGCTTGCCGGTACTGGCGGTCATCCCCAGGATCGAGGAACCGCTGAAACTGGCCGAGCAGAGCAGGCGTGACCTCCGACTCTATGCGATCTCCGGGGTTTACTTCATGTTGATTCTGGCAGTACTTATTCTGGAGCTGCTTGATATCACCATAATTTCACGGGTGGTTGGCAAATTATACAGTTAGATGAAGCCGCTTATGCATAATTATTAAATTAGTGAACAGGATATACTAATGAGCAGAATTGAAAAAGCGTTGGAAAAGGCCGCCCAGCTGCGAGCCGGAGATCAACCTGCCCCCCAGGAAGATCAACAACCAGTTGTAACGGGCAGAATTGAAAAAGCGCTGGAAAAGACCGCTCAGCTGCGAGCCGGAGAGCGACCTGTCCCTCAGGAGGATAAGCAACCGATTGCGACAGTACCGGCCGGCACCGGGACGATGGCGGCTAAACTCAGCAAAAGTTCCCCGATAGTCTCAATCAGCACCGCCAACCCGATGCTCACGACCATTACCGATCCCTATTCCGCTGTTTCAGAGCAGTATCGCAAACTGAAAAGTTCCATTGTCCGCATGACCAACCTGGATAACTTTCGCAATCTCATCATGATTGCCAGTGCCGTAGCCGGAGAAGGCAAAAGTATGACCGCCGTCAATCTCGCTGTATCCATGGCCCAGGAACTCGACCTGACCGTACTGCTGATCGATGCGGATCTGCGCAGGCCCAGTATCCATAGCTACCTGGGGCTAGAGTCTTCTCTTGGGTTGTCCGACTGTCTGCTGGATGGAGTCGACCTCGGTGCCGCCATCGTCAAAACCGACATCGGTAAACTTTCGATAATCCCGGCCGGCAAAGAAGTGGCCAATCCTCTGGAGCTGTTCAACTCAAGGAAAATGCAGGATCTTTTGGAGGAGATAAAGCACCGCTACAGCGACCGTTATGTCATTATTGACACCCCCCCATTGCTGCCCTTTGCGGAAGCACGTTTACTTGGTCAATTGGTGGACGGCATTGTTTTCGTCATACAGGAAGGGATGGCTCCCAAGGAAAGCATTCAGGAGGCTATAGAAACGCTGAAGGGATGTTCGATACTCGGGGTGGTACTGAACAATTCGACCACTGTCAGCAATGAAACCCATCATTACGGCAGCTATTACAAGCGGGCGGCAGAGTAGGCCGGCAGAAGGTTTTCGGAGCCAACACCATGTATCTTTCGTTTTATAAGTTTAACTGCAAACCATTCGAACTGGTGCCGAACCCCGAGTTCATTTTTCTCAGCAAAACCCACAAAAAAGCCATTACCTATCTGGATTACGGCATCCGTGAGCGGGTCGGCTTCGTGCTGCTGACCGGTGAAGTCGGCTCCGGCAAAACCACTATTATCCGGGATCTCATTAACAAAAATCTTGACCAAGTGGTACTATCCAAGATTTTCAATACCAATGTCAACTCAGAGCAACTGCTGGCAATGATCAACGATGATTTCAACCTGCCTGTGCAAGGCAAGGACAAGATCACCCTGTTACGGGACCTCAACCATTTTTTGGTAGAGCAGTACGCCAAAGGCACGCAGCCGCTGCTGATCATCGACGAAGCCCAGAACCTGTCACCCGAAACTCTGGAAGAAATCAGAATGCTGTCAAACCTGGAGACGGCAGATTCCAAACTTCTGCAGATCATTCTGGTGGGACAGCCAGAACTGCGCCGCCAACTGGCTAGACCGGAACTGCGCCAGTTGCGCCAGCGCATAAGCATTCAATGCCACCTGCAACCGCTCAGCCGTCAGGAGGTCGAAGAATACATCCTTCACCGCCTGGAAGTGGCCGGTAATCGCGAAGCACTGCGCTTTACCCCAAGAGCATTCGATGTCATCGAAAAATACAGCTGCGGCATTCCCCGTCTGATAAACATCATCTGCGACTTCCTGCTGTTGGCGGCCTTTGCCGAAGGCATGCAGGACATCGACGAAGAGATGATTTCTGAAATCGTTGGTGATCTCGATTTTAACAACCACTACTGGGCAACAGAACACTCCGGAACAGACGCTAACACTAGCAGTACCGCTACTATAGGCAGCCAGTCTGATACATTACTGCCGGGAGAGCGGATAGAAGACCTTGTTGGGAAGATGTGCCAACGTCTGGACCAATTCGAGAAAGAGTCTTTGGCCGTAACTCAGGCAACCCTCGGGGAGTTCAATTCGCGACTTGACCAGCTGAAGAAAACCTTTTCACTGCAACTCGATAAGACTAACAGCACTGTTGGCGAATTGTTGCAGAGGATCGACGAATGTTCACTTGAGGAAGCTGTAACGGAAATCGAAAAATCGCCAACAGCACTTCAATCAGGGCGTGCAGAAGAGCAGGCAACCAATCAGGCCCCCGAGGGAAGCGGGCATGTTAAAAAAGCGGGACTTATACGACGCATATTCAGCTGAGCATTCCCTGGCGTTACCGAGGAGACTGTCGGCCGTAGGAAATAATCTACTGCGAAAGCGGTTAATCGGCCCATATTCCCGTAAATTTTTTCCAGATAGGTTCACTATTCGCGCTCAAATTGCCAGAAATTGGTTTCAATTACCCTCTTTCTCGTTACGATTACCTAAGTCCGACAGATTCATGGTCTGCAAAATATACATTAACTGACGAGCACTGGGGCAACTTTATGAAATTATCACTTGCGCACAGCATACTTACGGCAACAGCAACCACCTT
>JAGFXN010000064.1 GCA_017861215.1 Deltaproteobacteria bacterium
AATATCAGTAATATCAATAGTAGAAATCCACTCACATACCTTTAAATTAACTCCGGCTAAACGCCAGCCCCGCCTGCACCTGTTCCAGCAGCGTTGCCAGCATCTCGACCCTCGGCATGGCCACACCCTTCGCCAGTCCCGCGCCGAGCGGATTCCTGAAGATTGCCCCGATCTCCAGCTCCCGCCCCTCTGCGCGGTCGATCTGCATTGACGGCCGGTACTCTCCCATATTGTCGGTGAAGGCTATCATGCTGTCGGCATACCCTGGCGCAATCTCCCTGCTCAGGCCCTGAGCATTGGCGGCAGCAATCACCTCCAGCATGAGCTCCCGCACCAGTGTGCGGGTGGCCGCAACCGCCAGCAGCCGGTCGACCGTCTGCAGCAGCAGCGCTGCCAGCCCGTTGAACGGAATATTCCAGACAAGCTTCTCCCACCGTGCCTTCTGCAGGTCAGCGGTTGTAGTGCAATCGACGCCGGCCCGGCGGAACATCGCCGCCACCTGCTCTACCCTGGCAGGATTGCTGCGGACAAACTCGCCGAGGATGATCCTGCCGGCCCCCAGATGATGCACGACGCCGGGTTCACCCCGATTGGAGCAGAGATAGGCAACGCCGCCGAGAATCCGCTCTCCCCCGAAAAGGGCAGCCAGTGCCTCTTCGTTGCCCAGCCCGTTCTGCAGGGTCAGAATTTCCGTGCCGGCGGCCAGCAGCGGCGCGATCAGCTCCTGGTAGCTGGTGCCGGCAAAGGCCTTCAGCCCCACCAGCACCAGATCGACCGCACCGATCTCTGCCGGAGTCCGCCAGGCATTGACCTGCGGCAGATGGAAATCACCGGTTGTGGAGTAAACCTGCAGGCCGTTGCAGCGGATTGCCTCGTAATCCCGCCGCAGCAGGAAATGCGTCTCCACGCCGCTTTTCTGGAGCAGTGCGCCGTAATAGAGCCCGAGCGCACCGGCACCGACTACCGCAACTCTCATGAGCTCACCCCTGTTGGCGCCGCTCTGCCCAGCACGGCCAGCATCTCCTCATGGATCAGGCCGTTGCTGGCAACGATCCGGTGGTTGTAGACCGAATAGGCCGCGCCGTCGAAACTGCTGACCCGACCGCCGGCCTCCCTCACCAGCAGCTCGCCGGCAGCGACATCCCACGGCTTCAGCTTGCTCTCCCAGAAGCCGTCAAACCTGCCGGCAGCGACATACGCCAGGTCGAGAGCCGCTGCCCCGGCTCTGCGGATGCCGCGGCAGCTCATCTGGAAATTGGCGAAATGGGCAAAATTGTTTTCCTTGTCAGTGGCGCTATCGTAGGGGAAACCGGTCGCCAGCAGAGATTGCTGCAGGGGAGATCGCGGTGATACCTGCAGCCGGACACCGTTCAGCTCCGCCCCCTCCCCTTTGACGGCGCAGAACAGCTCATTCATCATCGGGTGATAGACAACGCCGAGACAGATCTCGCCGTCTATCTCCAGCGCCATCGACACGGCAAACCAGGGGAAGCCGTGGGCAAAATTGGTGGTGCCGTCGAGCGGATCGATGATCCACTTGTGGCTGGCGCCGCGGCCGGCGTAGACGTTCTCTTCGGCAAGAAAATCGTGCTGCGGGAACGCCTGCTGCAGACCGCCGACCAGCAGCGCTTCCGAGGCCTTGTCAACTTCGGTGACCAGGTCGATGGTCCCCTTGTGCTCGATCTGCAGCGGCTGCCAGAGGCTGGCACGCTGCAGTTCGCCGGCCTCTCTGGCAAGCGCTGTCGCTACGGCACGAAATTTTTCCATGGATGGGGTCATAATGAATCCTGGGCTCTGGGCTCTAGGCTTTGGGCTCTAGGTAAAGAAATACCGCCTTTAACCCAGAGCCTAGTGCCCAGAGCCTTTAGCCTGTTTTTATTGTTATACAGAGACACTCCGCCTCCGCATAGAGCTTCTTGCCGCAGAAAATCCGCCCGTGCACCATGATCTTGCGCCCTGCCGCTGAAACCACCCGGCTCTCCACCGTCACCACCTTTTGCAGCGGCAGCATGGTGCGGAAACTGATGTTGAGGTTGCCGACCACGATCGGGTAGCCGGCTGCCCAGGCGGCCAGGCCGAGCGCCTCGTCAAGCACGGCGGCAACGGAGCCGCCATGGGCATGTCCGGGAGGGCCTTCCGTCTCCGGACCAAACCAGATCCGTGCATGCAGATGCTTTTCTGCGTCGCGGTAGTAGCGGACCCGAAAGCGGTTCCCCTCCGGATCGCCGGAAACAAAGCGGAGCGATTCGCCCACCAGCGAAGGGGCATCAAACGGAATCCAGCCGGCTTCGCCGCCAAGATCTACTGCTGCGGAAGTTTCTTTTTCGACATTGTTTTTTGGCATTGCCTACCTCTGGGTAAAGTGTCAGCTTGACATGACAAGCCGATTGTCAGTACATTTCTTAAATTTCGCTGCATGGATTTATAAAAACCTCAATCAGAAGGAAAATGCAAGATGAATTATCCGCAAAGAGCCATCAGCCGCGGCTACACCAACCGCATCCTTACCGTCGATATTACGGACGGCACCATCGCCACGCCTGACCTTGATCCGCAGGTACGGGACTACTTCATCGGCGGCAGAAGCCTCGGCCTCTACCTGCTGCATCAGGCAATCACGCCGGACACCACGGCTGACGACCCGCGCAATCCGCTGATCCTTGCCAACGGGCCGCTCGGCGGCATTCCGCAGTTTCCCGGCACGGCCAAGGCGATGGCGGTGGCGCTCTCCCCGCTTACCGGCATTCCCGGTGTCTCCAACTTCGGCGGCTATTTCGGCGCTTTTCTCAAGTATGCCGGTTTCGATGCCCTGCAGGTGACCGGGAGAAGCGACCGGGAAGTCATGCTGGTGATCAACGGCTTTACCAGCGAGGTTACCATCGAGACCGCCCCTCATGACGAAGAGGCGTTCGACCTGGAACAGCATATCGCCCAGCGCTTCATTGCGGCCGGCTACGCAAAGCGCAACATCGCCTTCATGTCCACCGGCATCGGCGCGATGAACACGGTGTACGGCTGCATCAACAGCCACTACTTCGATGTGACCAAGCCGGCCAAAGACGGCGGCAAGGGGGTCTGGCGGACGAAGCAGGCCGGGCGCACCGGCATCGGCTCGGTGATGCGCGGCAAGGGCCTGCTCGCCATTGTCGTGCTCGCCGAATATCCCCACGGCGACAACCCTTACGGCGCTGCCGACTGGGAGAAGATTCTCAACGCCGGCAGACGGCTCCACAAAATCGTTAAAGAGGTCGATCCGCAGCAGCTGAAGATGGCCCGTAAAGGGAGCGCCGGCCTGATCACTTTCATGAGCAAACAGGAATACCAGTCTTTGCCGGTCAACAATTTCCAGGGGGGCTCCGATCCGCGGGCGCACCTGATCTGCGGCAAGCACTATGCAGAGCATCTGTTCGAACATCGCGGCATGGACGGCTGCTTTCCCGGCTGTAACCTGCAGTGCACCAAGGGTGGCTGGGTGACGCTGGCGTCCGGTTCCCATACCGGGCAGACAGTCTGGGTTGATGGTCCCGAGTACGAGACCGCTGCCGGCTTCGGCTCGAACCTGGGGATCTGGAGCGCCGAGTTCATCATGGAAGCGAACTGGCACTGCGACAATTACGGCATCGACACCATCTCCACGGCAACGATCATGGCCTTCCTGATGGAGTGTTTCCAGCGCGGTTACCTGACGCGTAAGGATGGCGAAGGGCTGGAGCTGACCTGGGGTGACGAGAAAGCAGCGTCAATTTTCATCCACCAGCTTGCCCATGGCATAACCGCAATGGCCAGAGCCGCCGGCAAAGGGATGCTGGCGATCGAAAGCTGGGTAGCCGCCTGCTGCGAGAAGCGCACCGGCAGCAATCCGGCGCAGGAGCTGGCGGTTTTTGCCATGCAGACCAAGGGGCTGCCGTTCTCCTTCTACCGGACGCACCGCTCGCTCTCCATGCAGGGCTCCTATGCCGCCGCCAGCGACATCGGCGCTCATCACGCCGCCGCCTGGCTGATCAAGGCTGATCTGCTCGGGGCATTCCCGACCTTTCAGGACAAGGCAAAAGCCTTGATGACCTACCCGCGCGTCCGGCTCGGCAACGACAATCTCGGCGTCTGCAAACTGCCGTGGGTCGATGTTTTCAACCCGGAATCGGCAAAACGGGTCAACGAGGATGTCTACATCAATCCGGCCTCGCAGGAGATCTATGCCGACTTCTACAACGGCGTGCTCGGCACCGACCTGACCTGGGAGGAGATCTTCGCCCAGACCGACCGGGATATCAACCTGCAGCGGGTGATGAATGTCATGAAGTACGGTGAGCAGACCGCAAGCTACGACTGGATACCGGAGCGGGCGATCGGCCCGACAGAGGCGGCTCTGTATGAAGCGGAAGCCGATTACTGTGATGCCGAGGTTGCCGTTCTGCTGGGCAAAGAGCCGGCCGGGCTTGCCGGGATGCCTACGGAAGAAAAGCGGCAGCTCCTCATGGAGCACCGCAAAGAGGAGCTGCGCCGCCTGGTGGCCGTTTATTACGAGGAGCGCGGCTGGAGCGCAAGGGGAATCCCGCGGGTGGAGACCCTCAAGCAGCTGGGGCTCTGGAACTTTCTGGGGGAAGAAACGCAAAACAGGCTGGCGGCACTGGCCTGAGCGGAACTTGCCTTTTCCCGGTTAGCGGCTACACTGTTACCACAGCGCAGTCAGACTATCAGGAGGGGAAATCATGGCGGAAAGAACCGGCATTATCACATTCAAAGGAAATCCGTTTACGCTGCTTGGCCCTGAGCTGCATGTCGGCGATAAGGCTCCCGACTTTACCGTGGTCGACACCACGCTGGCGCCGGTGACTCTTGCCAGCTACAGCGGCAAAATCAAGATCATCAGCTCTGTGCCGTCCCTCGACACCCCGGTCTGCGACACCGAGACCCGGCGCTTCAACCAGGAGGCCGCCGGCCTCCCGGCAAATGTCGTGGTGCTGACCATCAGCCTTGATCTGCCGTTTGCCCAGAAGAGATGGTGCGGCGCGGCCGGCATCGACCGGGTGACTACCCTTTCCGACTATCAGGAGCGCTCCTTTGCTGCTGCCTACGGCGTGCTGATCAAGGAGCTGAAGCTGCTGTCACGTTCGATCTTCGTCATTGATGCGGCAGACACCATCCGCTATATCCAGCATGTTCCGGAAGTAACTTCTGAGCCGGATTATACGGCAGTGCTTGCGGCGGTGAGGTCACTACTGTAAGGAGGCGCGGCAATGATCCACGGCTGGGGCTACGACATGTCGAACGGCAAAATCAAGGTTATCCAGAGCGATAGCGCAGCCTGTCCCGAATGACTCCCAACCGCCGCTGGACCATCTTTTTCGTCCTTTCCCTGATCTACATCCTCGTCTACTTTTACCGGGTGTCGCTGGCAGTGGTTGCCGGCGACATCTCCCGCGAACTCTCCCTCTCCCCCGCTGATCTCGGCAGGCTCTCCGGTATCCTCTTCTACGTCTATGCCGTTGCCCAGCTGCCGCTCGGACCGCTGATCGACCGTTTTGGCGGCAGGCTCGTCATCAGCGGCTGCGGCGTGCTGACCACTATCGGCGGCGCGCTCTTCGCCGCCGCTGCCAGCCTCGAAGCCGCCATGATCGCCAGAGTGCTGATCGGCATCGGCACCGCCTCGGTACTGATGGCAACGTTCACCATCTTCAGCCACTGGTTCAGCAAGCAGGAGTTCGGCCGGGTCTCCGGGTTCATGGTGGCGGTCGGCAATCTCGGCAATGTTCTCGGCACAGTCCCCCTTGCCCTGGCAGTCAGCGCCATCGGCTGGCGCAGCTCTTTCGTGGTCATTGCCGTGCTGCAGGGGTTGGTGACACTTCTTGTCTACGGCATGGTCAGGGACAGACCACCGGCCGCGGCAGAAGCCGCGGGCAAGGCCGAGGAGGAGACGGTCGGCATCATCGCTGCCTGGAAAGAGATTTTCAGCAGGAGCGACTTCCTGCTGCTGGGAGTCCTGGCCTTTTTCTGGTACGGCAGTTATCTGGCCGTACAGGGACTCTGGGGCGGCCCCTACCTGATGGAGGTTCTGCATCTCTCGCGCACTGCAACCGGACAGATGCTGATGTACACCTCCATCGGCTTCATCTGCGGCAGCCTGATTGTTGACTACCTGGCGCGCAAGGTTTTCAGATCCTACAAGAAAACACTGCTGGCCGGTCAGGTCGTCCTGCTGCTGTTCATGAGCGGCTTTCTCGGCTGGGGGGAACGGCTTGCGGCGGGAGTGCTGGTAGGCTGGTTTTTCTGCATCGGCATTGCCGTTTCTTCGGGCATCATGATCTACCCGCTGATACGCAACATGTTCCGGGTGAGGATCGTCGGCACGGCACTGACATCGCTCAACTTCTTCGTGCTGATGGGGGCCGCGGTAACGCAGCACCTGATGGGAATCATCATCGAGCAGATGGGAGCAGGCGGCATGACTGCCCGGGCATTTCATGCCGCCTTTCTCCTGCCGATGATCGGTCTGGCCGCAGCCATCCTGCTCTATCTGCCGGTGAAGGAGAGCAGATGAGCAGGCGGCTTGTTACAGAATACTCAGCAGCTCCAGTTCAAAGGTCAGATTCTGCCCGGCCAGGGGATGATTTGCGTCGAAAGTAATCTCGTCGGCGGTAATTTCGACCACCGTTACCCCGAGTTCTTCATCATCCTCACCGGAAAGAATCAGTTCGTCCCCCACCTGCGCATCGAAATCCTCCGGAAGGTCCGTGACCGGTACCGTAAAGAGCTTCCCGTCATCAAACTCGCCGAACGCCTCTGCCGCCGGGATGACGACGTTCCGCTTCTCCCCCGCGGCCATTGCGGCAAGTGCACTTTCCACCGCCGGAAAAAACTCGCCCGAACCGATAACAAGCTCCATCGGGCCGGTTGCATGACCGCAGCCGCAGTCGTCGGTGCTGCAGTCATCACTGCTGCAGTCGTCATCAGCGCAATCGCTCTCAAAGGTGGAGTCAAAGATCGTGCCGTCCTCCAGTTTGCCTACGTAGTTGAACAGTACTTTGGCCCCGTTTTTTGCTGTTCCCATTTACTCTCCCTTACCCTTCTGATCCGGCGCAGCGCCGTTATTATGACCGTCGTAACGGTCGATGTAGATATTCTTGTCAAGCCGGTCAAGCCCCTTTGCCATCAGCCGGAAACCGGACATGATCAGCATCAATCCCATGAAGACGAAGACAGGTTCGCGGACAACCAGGGACGTTATGCCGAGAGTCATGAAGGCAATGCCCAGCTTCTGGAACCTGCGCTGCCGCTGCACACCCCGGCTGTTTGCGGCAAAGGCATACAGCTGATAGCAGATAACCAGACCTGGCAGCGTGGCAAGAATTTCAATATATGCGAGCATAACAACCCCCTTGCTGCTGTTTTATCGGTTGACTCCCGAGGCCGGAAGATGGATTATCCTGACCAAACCGGCTTGTCGCAAGGAGCAGTCCATGAACCTTCCCATCAACGAGATCGAGTGCCGCATCCTCGGCGCCCTGATCGAAAAAGAGTTGACCACTCCTGAATATTATCCGTTAACTCTAAACGCTCTTACCAATGCATGCAACCAGAAATCGAACCGCGACCCGGTTATGGCACTGGAAGAGAGTGACATTATCCGCGGTCTCGACCGGTTACGGTCGAAAGGGTTTGCCCGGTTATCCGGCGCCGGGGGAAGGGTGCCCAAATACTGCCACACGCTCGGCGAAACGTTTGCACCGCCGGAACTTGCCATCCTCGCCGAACTGCTGCTGCGCGGCTCGCAAACGCTTGGCGAACTCCGCAGTCGCTGTGAACGGATGGCCTCATTTGCCGATAGCGCTGCTGTTGAAGAGGCAATGAACGAACTGCAGCAATTCGAGCAGCAGCTGGTTATGCTCCTCCCCCGCCAGCCGGGGCAGAAGGAGCAGCGGTATGCGCACCTGCTGTCAGGAACGCCGCCGACCTCTGTTGTGGAACGCCAACCGCCGCCGGAAGCAGCCAGAGTCAGGGTAATGGCGGAGGATGAGCGGCTTGCCGCCCTGGAAGCGGAAGTTGCGGCCACAAGGGAAGAGGTAGCCGCGTTGCGCCGGATGATGGAGGAGTTCAAGGCCCAGTTTGAGTGACTGGTGCGCGCCGCCAGTGCCGACAGATCATGCAAGATGG
>JAGFXN010000065.1 GCA_017861215.1 Deltaproteobacteria bacterium
TTGAAAAAACTGAAGAAAATTTTACATAAAGGAGCATGACGATGAAGCTGAGCGAAAAGGCCGAAGAGATTCTGGAGTCGATGTGGATCGCCATCGAGGAGGAGGGGCGCGGTTTTACTGATCTGGAGAGTGCGGGGATCAGCGTCGATGACCCGGCCATCAGGGAACTGACCGGACACGCCTATGTGGAACTCAAGGGGGAACGGCTGTACTTCCGGGCGGAGGGTCGTGCCGAAGGTGAAAAGACCATCCGCCGCCACCGGTTGGCGGAACGGCTGATGATGGATGTGCTCAATATCCGTGGCGACAGTGCCGAGCTCAAAGCCTGCCAGTTTGAGCACCTGCTCAATGAAGGGGTCGACACCAAGGTCTGTACCATGCTTAATCATCCGGCCACCTGTCCCCACGGCAAGCGGATTCCGCCCGGCGACTGCTGTGAAGAGGCCAGAAAAAGCGGCGACCTGGGCGTAGTCCCCCTGACCGAGCTGAAATCGGGCGAGGAGGGGGAGATCGCCTATATCCTTACCGAGGACAACAAGAAGATGCAGAAGCTGATGGCCATGGGGGTGCTGCCCGGTAACCGGATCGTGCTGATGCAGTCATTTCCGTCCTATATCTTCCGGGTCGGCTACTCGGAATTCGCCATCGATACCGCCATGGCACGGGAGATTTTCGTCAGGAAAGCATAGGGCATGGGCCGGTAGCCTGGGGCAGGGGGATCCCTCTGCCCCTTTTGCGGCCCGTTAGATAAAAATGAAAATCAATACAAGCTGCCGGCAGCCGGATGCCAACAACGGTTGATAAGGCGGCAAGGCGGCGCGATCAGCTCTGAAATCCACGAGCGATGCGATTTGAACGGAAATATAATTCGACCCTTGCGACATGGTAAACTGCTGTCTTTACGGAACGGCAGCAGCAACCGATGACGGCTGAACAGGCTTTATGCGAACAATCGTTCTGCCGCATGACAGACAACCACGCTGTATCCATTTCCTGCCGGATTTCACATCTTGACACCTCCCCCCATATGATGTAGCGTTGTACGTCCCGCCGCACGAAAGGACATACCTTCTCAACACGGTTCCTATATCCCATGAAAATTACAGCGATAATCCCCGCAAGATTCGGCTCCACCCGCTTTGAAGGCAAAGCTCTTGCCGATATCTGCGGCAAGCCGATGATTCAGCATGTCTACGAACGGACCAGCCGCTCGACCCTTGTTTCGGACGTGGTTGTTGCCACTGATGATGACCGGATAGCTGCCGCCGTACGCAAGTTCGGCGGGCGTGCCGAGATGACATCCACCGGCCATGAGACCGGTACTGACCGGCTGGCTGAAGTGGCGGCACGGCTGGACAGTGACATAATCGTCAACGTTCAGGGCGACGAGCCGCTGATTGAACCGGCGATGATCGATGAAGCCATCGAACCGCTGACAACAGATGCATCGCTGCTGATGTCAACTCTCAAAGAAAGGATCAAGACACTGCACGACTTCCTCAGTCCGAATGTTGTCAAGGTCGTCACTGACTGGGAAGGTTTCGCGCTCTATTTCTCCCGTTCGCCGCTTCCCCATTTCCGCGACAAATGGAATGATCTCAAAGATGAAAAGTTCGCTTCCGGCAGACTCCTCTGTTACAAGCATGTCGGTCTGTATGTCTACCGCCGTGAGTTTCTGCTCCAGTATTCACAGATGTCACCTACCTACCTGGAACTTGCCGAAAAGCTGGAGCAGTTGCGGGTTCTGGAAAACGGCTACCGGATCAAGGTCGTTGAAACTTCCTACGACTCAATCGGTGTGGATACTCCCGCTGATCTGGCGGCAGTTGTTGAAAAAATGAAAAAATCATGAATGAGTGAAGGGTGAAGGGCACTATGAAGACCAAATTTATCTTTGTAACCGGCGGCGTCGTTTCATCAATAGGCAAGGGACTGGCGTCCGCCTCCCTGGGAGCACTGCTGGAAGCCCGCGGCTTGCGCGTTACCATGCAGAAACTCGACCCGTACATCAATGTCGATCCGGGGACGATGTCTCCTTTCCAGCATGGCGAGGTCTTCGTTACTGAAGACGGCGCCGAGACCGATCTGGATCTGGGCCATTACGAGCGCTATACCAGTGCCCGGCTGTCAAAGAAGAGCAATTTCACCACCGGTCAGGTCTACTTCTCGGTCATCGAAAAGGAGCGGCGCGGCGACTATCTGGGCGGTACCGTGCAGGTGATTCCCCATATCACCGACGAGATCAAACAGAAAATTCTCGACAACGCCAAAGGCAACGATGTTGCCATTGTCGAGGTCGGCGGCACGGTCGGCGATATCGAATCGCTTCCTTTCCTGGAGGCTATCCGCCAGTTCAAGGCGGATCGCGGCCATGGCAATGTCCTCTACATCCACCTGACCCTGGTCCCCTATATCAAGACCGCCGGTGAACTCAAGACCAAACCGACCCAGCACTCGGTCAAGGAGCTGCAGCAGATCGGTATCCAGCCCGATATCCTGCTCTGCCGCTGCGAGCATGAGGTGCCGCAGGAGTTGAAGCGGAAGATTGCGCTGTTCTGCAATGTTGATGAGAAGGCGGTCATCACCTCTCCCGATGCCGACCATATCTATGCTGTACCGCAGGCGCTGCATAGAGAAGGGCTTGATGAGCAGGTGGTGGAGAAACTGAATATCTGGACAAAAACTCCCGATCTATCCCCCTGGCAGAGTGTGGTCGATAAGCTGCGCACTCCCGCAAACGGCGCAGTGACGATTGCCATTGTCGGCAAATATGTTCATCTGGCGGATTCCTACAAATCGCTGGCAGAGTCGCTCACCCATGGCGGCATCGGCAATGACTGCCGGGTCGTGCTGAAGTATGTCGATTCCGAGAAGATTGAGCAGGAAGGCGTTGATGATGCCTTTGCCGATGTTGACGGCATACTGGTCCCCGGCGGTTTCGGAGAAAGAGGCACGGAAGGGAAAATCGCGGCGATCGAATACGCCCGCACGCGTAAGGTGCCTTTTTTCGGCATCTGCCTCGGCATGCAGATGGCCGTAGTCGAGTTCGGCCGTAATGTCTGCAAGCTTGATGATGCCTTCTCCAGCGAATTCAGGGACGACTGTGCCAATCCGGTGATTCACCTGATGGAGGAGCAGAAAGGTGTGCTGAAAAAAGGCGGCACCATGCGGCTTGGCGCCTACCCCTGCTCACTGACCAGGGGGACCTTTGCCCAGAAGGCATATGGCGGCATGGAGATTTCCGAACGTCACCGGCACCGGTTCGAGTTCAACAACGACTATCGTGAAGTGCTGACCGCCAACGGACTGGTTCTCTCCGGCATCTACAAGGAAGGTGATCTGATCGAAGTGGTGGAGATCGCTGACCACCCCTGGTTTCTCGGCTGCCAGTTCCACCCCGAGTTCAAGTCCCGCCCCCTGAATCCGCATCCGCTCTTCAAGGCGTTCATTGCCGCGGCCATGGAACAGAGAACGGCGTGAAGAGGCAATGGCCACTGCACTCTGTACAGGCAAGAGGAATCCGATGACGAAAGAGATCAGCATAGGCAGTGTGACAATAGGCGGCAACAGGCCTTTGGTGCTCATTGCCGGACCATGTGTGATCGAGAATGAGGATGCTACGCTGCGGGCCGCAGAGCGGCTGATCAGCATCACCGCTGCCGTCGGTGTCCCGCTCGTTTTCAAGGCTTCGTACGACAAGGCGAACAGAACTTCGGTAACGTCTTTCCGCGGTCCCGGCATCAAGGAGGGACTCAGAATCCTTGCCAAGGTGAAAAGCAGTTTCGGGCTGCCGCTTCTTTCGGATATCCATGGCATCGATCAGATCGACGCAGCGGCAGACGTGCTGGATGTGCTGCAGATACCGGCCTTTCTCTGCCGGCAGACTGATCTTGTCGTTGCGGCAGCAAAAAGCGGCAAGGTGCTGAATATCAAGAAGGGGCAGTTTCTGGCGCCGTGGGATATGGCGAATGTCGTCGGCAAGGCGGTTGATTCCGGCAATGACAGGCTGATTCTGACCGAGCGGGGTGTATCTTTCGGCTACAATAATCTGGTTTCGGATATGCGCAGCCTGCCGATCATGCGGCAGCTCGGCTATCCGGTGGTATTCGACGCCACCCACAGCGTGCAGCTACCAGGCGGACAGGGCGGCTCTTCCGGCGGCCAGCGCGAGTTTGTCGAATACCTGGGCCGGGCGGCAGTGGCAACCGGCATTGACGGCATCTTCATGGAAATTCACGAATGTCCGGACATGGCGCTCTGCGACGGCCCCAACTCGGTGCAGCTGGATGATCTGGCAGAGTTATTGAAGAAGCTCAAGGCAATTGACGCAATAGTAAAATAGGGATCAGGGATCGGTGAACGGGGATCGGTGAAAACATTCTTGCCTTTACCGTTCCCCGTTCCCCGGTCCCTGTTCACAGGTATTCCATGATTATCGCCGAGGCAAAAAAAGTTATCCGCATCGAGGCCGAGGCGCTGCAGGCACTCGCCGACTCTATTGACGGCGAGTTTGAACTGGCGGTAAGGATGATCCTGGCTTCCAAGGGGCGCGTCATTGTTACCGGCATGGGAAAATCCGGTCTGGTCGGCCAGAAGATTGCCTCCACCATGGCATCTACCGGCACACCGGCGTTTTTCCTGCATCCTGCCGAGGCGCTGCACGGCGATCTCGGCATGATTATCCGGGGCGATGTGGTCATTGCCATCTCCAACAGCGGCGAGACCGAGGAGGTGGTGCGGATCCTGCCGATTGTCAGACGTATCGGGGCCGAACTGATCTCGATGACCGGCAGACCCGGGTCTACTCTTGCCAGGAGCGGCGACATTCATCTCAATATCGCCATTAAGGAGGAGGCCTGCCCCCTCGGACTGGCGCCGACGGCCTCAACCACGGCGACCCTGGCGATGGGGGATGCGCTTGCTGTTGCCCTCCTGGTCGAGCGAGGTTTCAAGGCTGAGGATTTTGCGCTCTTCCACCCCGGCGGTGCACTGGGGAAAAAGCTGCTTCTCACTGTCAGGGATCTGATGCATGCCGGTGCCGATCTGCCGCTGGTGAACGCCGATATGCTGATGCGCTCCGCTATTTTTGAAATCACCTCAAAGAAAGTCGGTTGTACCGGGGTTGCCGATGCTGACGGCTCGCTTGTCGGCGTCATTACCGATGGCGATCTGCGCCGCGCTCTGGAAAAGGGGGTTGACTTCCTGGAACGCCCGGCGGCAGAGCTGATGAACCGGACCCCCAAGCGCATTCTTGCTACCGATCTGGCCGCAAGGGCCTTGCAGCAGATGGAGAAGTATTCGATCACGTCGCTGTTTGTCTTTGAAGATGAAGGGGCAACCCGGCCGGTGGGCATTGTTCACCTGCACGACCTGCTGAAGGCAGGGATTGCCTGATGGAACAGCGCCTGCAGAAAATAAAACTGCTGATTCTTGATGTTGACGGAGTGATGACCGATGGCCGGATTATTTTCGATTCGAACGGTGTCGAGAGCAAGTTCTTCAATGTGAAGGACGGTCATGGCATCAAGATGCTGCAGCGTTGCGGCATCGAGGTCGCCATAATTTCCGGGCGCGAGTCACAGGTCGTAACCAACCGTGCGGCGGAGCTGGCTATCAGGATTGTGTACCAGAAGTCACTGGACAAGCTGACTCCTTTTGAAAGAATACTGGCGGAAACAGGCCTTGCAGAAGAAGAAACGGCGTTCATCGGTGATGACCTGATTGATATTCCGGTGCTGAAAAGGGTCGGCTTTGCTGCTGCCCCTGCCGACGCGGATGCCGAGGTGCTGCCTTTTGTGCATTATGTCGCTGCCAGAAGCGGCGGCTGGGGAGCGGTACGAGAAGTTTGCGATATGATTATCAAGGCGCAGGGGAAGTGGGAGGAGCTGACGCAGCGCTACTTCTGAGGTAAATAGATAAAACGTTTGCTGACGGGCGGCAGTGATTTTTTCGGTGCCGCTTTTTTTGTGTAATGATACAATCTTTGTGCCAACTTTGCTGTTGATGCCCATAAAGTGCTTTACTACCCTGCTTGCGGGTGATATATTTTTTGAACCTATATGCGCGGTTCTCTTTTTTTTAGACGTTTGTTGGGGGGTATTCTCCTGGCAGCTGTTGCTGCGCTGGCTGTTGTTATAGTCATCTATTTTATTAACAGTTCCCGCCGGGAAAGCAGTCCGGGAGGGCGTTCTCCGGCAGTTGATCTGGCACTGAAGAGTATTCATTTTACCGAGAGTGCTGCATCTGTCAGGAAATGGGAACTGTTTGCCGCCAGCGGCGAATATAACAAGGCAACTGACAAGACAGCCCTGACGGATATTCGTTTTGTGGTCGAGAGAGACGGCAAGGGTGGTCCGGTCACGGTAACTTCGAGGCATGGGGAGTATGTTCATGCCTCGAAAAATGTCAATCTGCAGGGGGACGTGATTGCGCGTACCGAAGATGGCACTACGTTTGAAACTCCCAAAGTAATGTATAATTCCACTAGCAGGGTTTTAAGCGGCAATGAGCGGGTGAAGCTTGTCGATGCCGCCCTGTCGGTTGAAGGTATCGGTTTTGATCTCAATGTAGACAGGCGTGAGACCAGGGTTCACAGCAATGTTACTGCCACCATCTACCCTGGCAAGAGGAAGAGATGAGACAGATTCTGATGACAGGGCTGATGCTGCTTCTTTTGCTTCCCGTGCTCACTTGTGCCGAGGTAAAGCCGCCTGTTGCAAGAAATGAAGAGCCAATACAAATAAAGTCAGACAATCTCCATGCTGATAACGAACGGAAAATGGCGACATTTACCGGTAATGTGGCTGCCAGGCAGGGGGATCTGACAATTTATGCTGACAGGCTGGTGGTCAGTTATGATGATGAGGGCGGCGGCATACGCAGTGCTGAAGTCTTTGGCAATGTGCGGATTCTTCAGGGTGACCGGCGGGCGCAGGCAGACCACGGGATTTATGATGCCAAAAACTCCACAATCGTGCTTGATGGCAACCCCAAGGTGTTTCAGAACAACGACACCATATCAGGCAGGATTATCACCTACTACCTTGATGAGGATAAGAGCGAAGTAACCTCGGGAGCCGGCAGCAGGGTAGAAGCTGTTATTCACCCGAAGGGGAAAGGAAGTGATGGGAAATCCCCCAAACCGTGACATCCTCACCGCCCGCGGCTTGAGAAAATCTTTCGGCAGTCGTGTTGTTGTCAACGGTATTGACATCGACCTTGAAGCGGGCGAGGTTGCCGGACTCCTTGGTCCTAATGGTGCAGGCAAGACGACAACGTTTTACATGATTGTCGGCCTGTGCCGACCTGACAGCGGGGAGATAGCAATGTGCGGAGAGCCGATTACAAAGCTTCCCGTCTTCTTGCGCGCCAGGCGCGGGCTCAGCTATCTTCCCCAGGAGCCGTCCGTGTTCAGGCAGTTGACTGTTGAGCAGAACCTGCTGGCAATACTTGAAACCACCGAGTCCTCAAGGGATGCACAAAAACAGCGGGCGGACGAACTTCTGAACGAGTTCAGAATCACCCATATTGCCAAAAGCAAAGGGTTTTCCCTTTCCGGAGGCGAGCGTCGCCGCGTAGAGATTGCCAGGGCTCTGGCAACCCGGCCGAAGTTCATTCTGCTGGATGAACCTTTTGCCGGCATCGATCCGATAGCAGTAATTGACATCCAGAGCATTATTGCGGAACTAAAAGCGAAAAGTATTGGTATACTTATTTCAGATCATAATGTGCGGGAAACTCTCGGGGTCTGCGACAAGGCGTATATTGTGAATGCCGGTGAACTGGTGGTGTGCGGCACTCCTGAAGAGATTGCCAACAGCAGGGAAGCGCGCGAGATTTATCTTGGCGACAAATTCAGGCTGTAAGAAACTTGCTTCTGTTGTATGAGGATGGTTGATGGCTCTTGAGATGCGCCAACAGATGAAGCTGACCCAGCAGCTGGTGATGACACCGCAGCTGCAACAAGCTATCAAGCTGCTGCAGCTGTCGCGTCTTGAACTCCAGGATTTGGTGCTGCAGGAACTTGAGGAAAATCCGATTCTTGAAGAAAGCATGGAGCAGGAGACGCTGAAAGATGTTGAGCAGGTTGAGCTGCAGGAGCAGGAACCGGAGCCGCTGGAAGAAAGTGAACGTTTCAAGGAAGTT
>JAGFXN010000262.1 GCA_017861215.1 Deltaproteobacteria bacterium
TACCGGGGGCAGAAAACCATCCTCTTTGTCGATGAAATTCACCGTTTCAACAAAAGCCAGCAGGATGCCTTCCTGCCGTATGTGGAAAAAGGCCTGTTCACTATTATCGGCGCCACAACAGAAAACCCTTCGTTTGAAGTTATCGCTCCGCTCCTCTCCCGCTGCAAGGTCCTGGTTCTCAACCCTCTGGACAGCAAAGCACTCGTCAACATTCTTAAAGCCGCCCTCGACGACGAAGTGCGCGGCCTGGGCAAAGAACGGCTCGTCATCAGCGATGAGGCGCTTGAGGTCATTGCCGCCTACGCCGACGGGGATGCCCGGGTTGCTCTCAATACACTGGAAACAGCTGCCAGACTCCTTGGCGGCAAGGTAATCGACCTTGCCGCCGTACAGGAGGCGCTGCAGAAAAAACCGCTCCTCTACGACAAGGGGGGCGAAGAACATTACAATGTCATCTCCGCTTTCATCAAGTCGCTGCGCGGCTCAGACCCGGATGCCGCTCTCTACTGGCTTGCCAGGCTGCTTGAGGCCGGCGAGGATCCGCTTTTCATCCTCAGACGGATGGTGATCCTTGCCGCGGAAGATATCGGCAATGCCGATCCGCGGGCACTGCAGATCACTGTTGCTACTCTCCAGGGGTTCCAGTTCGTCGGCATGCCCGAAGGAAGGATACTTCTCGGCCAGGCAACAACCTATCTGGCTACCGCCCCTAAATCAAACGCCTCCTATACCGGCATTGACGCAGCTCTTGCCGAGGTAAGAAACAGCGGTGCCCTGCCGGTGCCGCTGCCTATCAGGAATGCACCGACAAAGCTGATGAAGGAGCTCGGCTATCATGCCGGCTACCGGTACAGTCACGACTATGAAAATGCCTATGCCGACCAGGAATATCTCCCGGAGAAGCTGCAGGGGAAAAAGTACTATACTCCCAAAGGGCGCGGCTACGAGAAAACGATCAATGAACGGATGCAGCTGTTGAAGAATGCTTCCAAAGATCAGGAGGAGTGACAGATGAAGAAGATCGGCATATTAACCAGCGGCGGCGACTGTTCGGGCATGAACGCCTGCATCAGAAGCGCGGTAAGGACGGCGCTGCGTCTCAATATCGAGGTGGTTGGCGTCAAAAAAGGGTATCTGGGACTGATCAAGGGCGATCATATCAAGCTCGACTCAAAAGCTGTCTCCGGCATCATGCACCGGGGCGGCACCTTTCTGCAGTCGGCACGGTCACCGGAATTCCGTACTCCGGAAGGACAGGAAATGGCGCTGGCAACCCTGAATGAGCTGCAGGTTGATGGTCTGATCATCCTCGGCGGCGACGGCTCTCTCAGCGGGGCTCTGGCCCTGCACAAACTCGGTGTCCCTGTTATCGGCATACCGGCCAGCATCGACAATGACATCCCGTTCACTGACATGTCACTGGGAGTTGACACGGCACTCAACAACATCATCTATGCCGTGGACTGCATCAAGGACACCGCCAGCTCCCATGCAAGGGCATTTGTCATCGAGGTCATGGGACGGAACTCCGGTTATCTTGCCAGTGTTGCCGCTATCGCCTCCGGTGCCGAGTATGCTCTGGTGCCGGAGCGCTCATTCGATCTCTCCGAAATCTGCCAGCAGCTCAGGCACCGTTTTGAAGAAGGTCGGGACAATGCCATCATCATCCTTGCCGAAGGCGTTGCCAAAGGGCAGGACATTGCCGACAGCATCAAGGACGCTATCGGATTTGAGACCAGGGTCACGGTGCTCGGCCATTACCAGCGGGGAGGAGCGCCGACCGTGTTTGACCGGCTGCTGGCCAGCCGGCTCGGGAAAAAGGCGGTGGAGATGCTTGTCGCCGGCAATCACGGCATGATGGTCGGTCTGGCGTGCAACGCCATTGTGGCGACCTCGCTGGACGATGTGATCAAGGGGGAAAAGCGCCCGCAGGACGAGATGCTGCGGCTCGCTGAAGTCCTCGGAATATGAAATTATAGGTGGGTAGGCTGAAGACTGAAGGTTGAAGGCCAACATTGCAGGGAAGCCAGGCTCGTTAGTCAGAGCTCGTCAATATGGAAGCTCTGAAGCGTCGCTGACTTGTAGATCGATTTTACTTCAGCCTTCAGCCTTCACACCTTTACAAGGATCCTCATCATGAAAACTGCAAAGAACTGCTTTGCCAGCGACAACTATGCCGGCATCTGCCCGGAAGCCTGGCAAGCCATGGCAGCGGCCAACGTCGGCTATGCCACATCATACGGCGATGACGAATGGACGGCAAAAGCGTGCGAGAGCATCCGCGACATTTTCGAAACCGACTGCGAAGTTTTTTTCGTCTTCAACGGTACAGCCGCCAACTCCCTTGCCCTTGCCTCCCTCTGCCGTTCGTACCACAGCATCATCTGTCATGACAGCGCTCATGTAGAGACCGATGAATGCGGCGCTGCCGAATTTTTCTCCAACGGCACCAAAATATTGCTGGTCGGCGGCGAGAACGGCAAGATGAACCTTGAGGAGATCGAACATACCGTAGAGCGCAGGAGCGACATCCACTACCCGAAACCACGGGCGATAAGCCTCACGCAGAGCACCGAACTGGGAACACTCTATACGCTGGCGGAACTGCAGGCAACCGGAGAGCTGGCCAGAAGACTCGATCTCAAAGTCCACATGGACGGGGCAAGATTCGCCAATGCAGTTGCCTCGCTCGGAGTTGCGCCGAAAGAACTGACCTGGCAGGCGGGGGTTGATGTGCTCTGTTTTGGCGGCACCAAAAACGGCATGGCGGTCAGTGAAGCGGTAGTATTCTTCGACAAGTCCCTGGCGGCTGAGTTCGACTACCGCTGCAAACAGGCTGGCCAGCTCGCCTCAAAGATGCGCTTTCTCTCTGCCCCGTGGACAGGCATGCTG
>JAGFXN010000066.1 GCA_017861215.1 Deltaproteobacteria bacterium
CACCCACTGCCGCCTCTTCCAGGGTGCGCAGCGCCGTATCCACCGCAAAGCGCTCCTTGTACTTGGTCATCCCTTCGATGCGCCCCTTGTAGATGACCCCCTGGGTGTCGCACATGATCAGGTTCTTCGGTTTGAGGCCGAGAGAGATGGCAAGGTTTGCACAGGCAATGGCTGAAGCGCCGGCCCCGTTTACTACCAGACGGATCTCGCCGATGCTTTTGCCGGTAAGCAGCAGGGCGTTGATCAGGCCCGCCGAAGAGATAATGGCAGTGCCGTGCTGGTCGTCGTGAAAAACAGGAATCTTCATCGTCTCCTTCAGTTTCTCTTCGATGTAGAAACACTCGGGAGCCTTGATATCTTCGAGGTTGATCCCGCCGAATGTCGGCTCAAGGAGCTGGCAGGCGCGGATGATTTCATCCGGATCTTCGGTATCAAGTTCGATATCGAAGACATCGATGTCGGCGAAACGCTTGAAGAGAACCCCCTTCCCCTCCATAACCGGCTTGCCGGCAAGAGCGCCAAGGTTCCCCAGGCCAAGCACGGCAGTGCCATTGGAAACTACGGCGACGAGGTTCCCTTTGGCGGTATACTTGTACGCATCCTCCGGATTTTTCTCTATTTCCAGGCAGGGCTCGGCAACGCCGGGAGAATAGGCAAGCGACAGGTCACGCGCCGTTTGACACGGCTTGGTAGAGACTACTTCGATCTTTCCCTTGCGCCCCATCGAGTGATATTCAAGGGCATCCATTTTTTTTGTCATCGTTCACTATCTCCTTCCTGATATTTTAGC
The DNA here is from genome assembly GCA_017861215.1 of Deltaproteobacteria bacterium. Classification (GTDB taxonomy): domain Bacteria; phylum Desulfobacterota; class Desulfuromonadia; order Geobacterales; family DSM-12255; genus VEOV01. The sequence continues at coordinate 791 of JAGFXN010000066.1, forward strand.
TTTGTTAAATTTTAACCAGACTGCACCGCCAGGCCGCAGGCGCCGGTACAGGCTGATTGCTTCCTGATTGCGGCCAGATTAGCTTCATAAGAAAAACATGTCAAGTTTATTGTAAGTAAAAATATACTCCCTTTCTATTATTGACGCCTCTCCCTGGGACTGCAATTTCTTGTAAAACTGAACGGTCTGGACAATAATGCCGCCAGATCACGAGCAGGCGCTGTTGGTAGCGGAGATCAGTAAAACATTATTACAGGAAACAAGAACAATGCAATCGAGGTACTGCCTACGGAGCACAAGATGAGCGGCACAGCCTGTATTGCCATGGATATCGGCGGCACCAATATTCGTCTGGCACTGGTTGCCGCAGACGGCAGCATTCTGCAGAGATCAAGCTCTCCCTGCCGGATAGCTGCCGGCCTTGACCCTTTTCTGCAGACCATAGCAGCGGCAACCGGCACGCTGCTCCGCCATGCGGGAGAAAACGGCATACGAGTGGTAGCGGCAGGTGCCGGGGTTCCGGGGCTGATCGCCAGGAGCGGCACCATTATCTCGTCTGTCAACCTGAAGGCAACAGACGGCTTCAACCTGCAGCAGTGGCTGGAAAACGAGGTACACCTTCCCGTGATCATTCTGAACGACGCCAATGCGGCAGCTGTTGCCGAACTGACCTACGGAGCAGGCCGCCCTTTTCAATCGCTGCTCCATTTCACCCTCGGCACCGGGGTAGGATCGGGGCTGATTCTGAACAGAAGCCTGTGGACGGGCAGCGACGGCGTCGCTGCAGAGTACGGACACGCTACGGTCGAACCTGACGGCTGCCCCTGCTCCTGCGGCAATCACGGCTGTCTGGAGCAGTATGCATCGGCAACGGCGATAGTCCGGATGGCAACGGAGAAGCTTCTTGCGGGAAGGAAGTCCTGCCTGGCAGAAATGCCGGCAGAAGCTGTCAGCGCCGCCGCTGTAGCTGCAGCGGCGACAAGGGGTGACAGCCTGGCAAGGGAGTGTTATGCCACCGCCGGCCGCTACCTGGGCATTGCCGCGGCAACAGCGGCGAACCTGCTGAACCTTGAGGCGATTCTTTTCGGTGGAGGGGTAGCCGCAAGCTTTGCGTTGCTTGCGCCTGCCATGCGCGGCGAACTCGACAGCAGGGCATTTGGCACCGCTGCGGCCAGGGTACAGCTGCTGCCGGGCGAGCTTGGCGATAACGCCGGCATGATGGGCGCCGCAGCCGCCGCCTGGAAACTGGTCTGCTGAATGAAATCATGATGCCCGGCGACAACGAAGACCTTTCGCCCTCATGCGCCGCAGACGCTGGCGCGCCGGCTGCCGGCGGCGCCACGCCTGCAGGAAATGCCACGCCCAGACCAGAAAAATAACCGCTGCCAGCACGGCAAGCAGATAATGCTCGTATCGTTTGGCATCACTGCCGACAAACAGTGCGGCGCTTTTCCCGAACAGATAGCCGGCAAGCGTAAAGAGTATCGACCAGGTAAAGGCGCTTGCCAGATTCAGCCAGAGGAATCTGACCGCAGGGAAAGGGGTCATACCGAGAATGATGGGGAGAACAATCCTGAAACCGTAGGTATAGCGCGAGGAAAAAGCTACCAGATTGCCGTAGTTCTCAATGAGCCTGAGCCCTTTGCGCAGCTTTTTGACAAGGTAATGAGAATGGCTGAGGAGGTACTTCCCCTTGAGCCTGCCGAGATAAAAATAGAATTGATCGCCGCAGAACGCCCCGCAAAAAGCGGTGGCAATCACCCCGGGGACGGTGAAGTACCCCCCGAACGCCAGAAATCCGGCCAGGATCAGCCCGGCCTCCCCTTCCAGAAAAGTCCAGACAAACAACACCCAATAGCCGTGAACTGTCAGATACTCCCGCAAAAAATCCTGCACCATGCCTCCAAAAGCAGTATCATCATGGCAGGAGCTGTTGTCAACGCCGGCCATGAAGGCAGGCCCCTGGCAACGACAGCCCAGGGACAGACTCTCCCATGACAGATGCTCCACCAGGATAGCGTTTGCCGCGCCCTGTGCCGGCTTGACGCACCGGCAACAATCAGAACCGGCAGACCGTCAGCAAGTGTACCAGTTACGGCAGCCGGTACGCCCGTGAGGCAGGCACGTTCTGTTACGCAAACAACTCTGCCGCAGCCAGGCGGAGCCCGGCTGCATCCTTCTTCGCCAGCAGAGCTTCCCCTTCAAGTGGCCAGTCGATTGCCAGCTCGGGATCATTCCAGGCAAGACTCCTCTCGTATTCCGGATACCAATAGTCAGTGGTCTTGTAGAGGAATTCAGCATACGCAGAGACTACCAGAAAACCGTGCGCAAAGCCCGCGGGAATCCACATCTGGCGCTTGTTGTCAGCAGACAGCGTCATCCCTACCCATTTCCCGAAGGTGATGGAACTCCGGCGGATATCGACGGCAACATCAAAGACTTCGCCCGCAATGACACGCACCAGCTTCCCCTGCGGACGGTGAATCTGATAATGAAGACCACGCAGCACGTTTTTTACGGAGCGGGAATGATTATCCTGAACGAAGACGGTGTTCAGGCCGGTCGCTTCCTGCCAGGCCTGCTGGTTGAAGCTTTCGTAAAAAAATCCGCGCTCATCGCCAAACACTTTGGGTTCTATGAGCAGGACGTCGGGAATTGAGGTGGCAGTGACTTTCATATTTTTGCACTCTTCTCCGTGAAACTATCGACAGGGATCACTGCTAGGGCAGCTTCCCGGCAGCCTGCAGATCCGCATCGGTCATCATGTGTACCAGCTGCGCAAAACTGGTTTTCGGTGCCCAGCCAAGCTCGCGCCGCGCCTTTGAAGGATCGCCGAGCAGGAGGTCAACCTCTGCCGGGCGGAAGTATTTCGGGTCGATCCGGATCAGCGTTTTACCGGTAGCGGCATTTATGCCGACCTCCTGCAGACCGCTCCCCCGCCACTCCAGCGGCATGCCGAGGCGGCTGAAGACCATTTCGGCAAACGTTCTGACCATATAGGTCTCACCGGTGGCAATAACGTAGTCTTCCGCCTTGTCCTGCTGGAGCATCAGCCACATCGCCTCGACATAGTCACCGGCAAAGCCCCAGTCACGCTTGGCGTCAAGGTTGCCCAGATAAAGACATTCCAGCATCCCCAGCTTGATGCGGGCGGCAGCCCGGGTGATCTTCCTGGTGACAAAGGTCTCGCCGCGGCGGGGCGATTCATGGTTGAACAGGATGCCGTTGCAGGCATACATGCCGTAGCTTTCGCGGTAGTTCTGGGTTATGTAGAAAGCATAGGCCTTGGCACAGGCATAGGGGGAGCGCGGGTAAAACGGGGTGGTTTCCTTTTGCGGAGTTTCGACGACTTTGCCGTACAGTTCGGAGGAGGACGCCTGATAGAATTTTGTCTCAAGCCCGGTCTCCCTGATCCCTTCCAGGATCCTGACCGTGCCGAGCGCATCGACTTCGCCGGTATACTCGGGGATATCAAAGGATACCCGCACATGGCTCTGGGCACCAAGATTATAAATTTCAGCCGGCTTGATGTTGCGCAGCAGGGTATTGATGGAGCTGGCGTCATTAAGGTCGCCGTAATGAAGAAAGAGCCGCACATTCTTTTCGTGCGGATCGCGATAGATATGATTAATCCGGCCGGTATTGAATGAAGATGATCTGCGGATCATGCCGTGGACTTCGTAACCTTTCTCAAGCAGCAGTTCCGCCAGATATGAGCCGTCCTGACCGGTAATGCCGGTAATCAGCGCCTTTTTCATGAAATCTCCTCGCCTTTCTTATTTTCTGAAACTGTCCATATTCGCCAGAAACCAGCGGTAGGTCTTTTCAATCCCCTCCCGCAGAGAAGTCTGCGCCCGCCAGCCAAGGCTGTGGATGCGGGCAACATCCTGCAGCTTCTGCGGCGTACCGTCAGGCTTCGATCGGTCAAAAACAATTCCGCCGCCAAAACCGGTCACTTCACGCACCAGCGCGGCGATCTCGCCGATTGAGGCATCCACACCGGTACCGAGGTTGACAAAGCAGGGTTTCGGGTAGCTGAGCAGCTCCGGCTGCAGCTCTTTGCTGTCAAGCTGCATGAGAAAAAGAGAGCCGGCGGCCATGTCATCAACATAAAGAAGTTCCCGTCGCGGCGTGCCGCTCCCCCAGACAGAAACCTCAGCGGCGCTGTTCACTTTTGCTTCGTGAAAGCGCCGGATAAGTGCCGGCAGCACATGGCTGTTTTCCGGATGAAAGTTATCGCCTGGCCCGTACAGATTGGTCGGCATGACGGCGATAAATTCAGTGCCGTACTGCCTGTTATAGGCCTCGCACATCTTGATGCCGGCTATTTTGGCGATGGCATACGGCTCGTTGGTCGGCTCCAGCAGACCGGTAAGAAGGCAGTCTTCCTTCAACGGTTGCGGCGCCAGCCGCGGATAGATGCAGGATGAGCCGAGGAACAGCAGTCGCTTGGCACCGCACTGCCACGCCTGATGAATGACATTGTTCTGGATGACGAGGTTCTGGTAGATGAACTCGGCAGGATAGCTGTTGTTCGCCTGGATCCCGCCGACTCTGGCAGCGGCCAGGATAACGTACTCAGGGCGCTCTGCCTCGAAAAAGGCGGCGACCGCCTGCTGGCAGGTGAGATCAAGCTGATCTATTTCCGGCAGCAGCAGATTGCTGTACCCGGCAGCACGCAGCGCCCGTACCAGCGCGGAACCGACCAGACCCTTGGAACCGGCGACAAAGATTTTCGAAGCAGTTTTCATGAGACAATTTTCCCGTACCTGCAAAAGCTAATGATGTAATATCAAAAGCATTTTTAATACAGGAAGCGGCATCTGCCGTCAAGCAGATATCAAGTATTGTGGAATATGAGGCTTGATTTTATTGCCCGAAACTGCGACTATTGCAAAATCAACACACTAGGAGCTGAAAATGAGCCAGATACCTTTTATCGACCTTGCCCGGCAGCAACAGAGGATTCTCCCTGAAATTGAGAAAAGAATGGCGGCAGTTCTCAAGCATGGCCAGTATATCCTCGGACCGGAGATAGCAGAGCTTGAGACCAAGCTTGCTGCCTACACCGGCAGCAAACATTGCATAACCGTCTCCAGCGGTACGGATGCCCTCCTGATCGCCCTGATGGCGATCGGCATCAAGCCCGGTGACGAAGTCATCACCACACCATTTACCTTTATCGCCACCGGTGAGGTTATTGCCCTGCTGGGTGCCAAACCGGTTTTCGTCGATATCGATCCGCTCACCTATAACATCGATCCGGCCCTGATCAAAGCGGCCATAACCGACCGGACCCGTGCCATCATGCCGGTAAGCCTCTACGGTCAGTGCGCCGAGTTTGACGCAATCAACGAGCTTGCCGCAAAGCATTCACTGACAGTGATTGAAGACGCCTGCCAGAGCTTCGGCGCGACCTACAAGGGACGTACATCGTGTGCTCTCTCGACTATCGCCTGCACCAGCTTCTTCCCTTCCAAGCCGCTTGGCTGTTATGGTGACGGCGGCGCCTGCTTTACCGATGATGATGCCCTTGCCGCCAAGATGAGACAGGTGATGAACCACGGTCAGGACAGGCGCTACCACCACCCGATGATCGGCTTGAACGGCCGTTTTGATACGCTCCAGGCAGCAATCCTGCTGGCCAAATTCGATATCTTTGCGGAAGAGGTCGCCCTGCGCGCCGAGATCGGTGCAAAATACAGCGCGATGTTTGCCGCCGCTGCCGGCGACAGGATTATCACCCCTTTCATCGAAGCCTACAACACAAGCGTTTACGCCCAGTATACCATCCAGGTCGGAAATCGCGACTCGCTCCAGCAGGCGCTGCAGGCGAAAGGAGTGCCGACCGCGGTACACTACCCGGTGCCGCTGAACCTGCAGCCTGCATTCGCCGCTCTTGGCAATACTGCCGGGAGCTTCCCTGTTGCCGAAACCGTCGCCGGCAAGGTGATGAGTCTGCCGATGCACCCGTACCTCAGTGAAACAGATATGGGAAAAATCGTTGCGGCCGTCTGCAATTCTTAGTGAGTCAGAAGCTAGTTTCTGCACATTTCAGACAGAAAATAGCTTCGTTACCGTACGTATCCCGTAAATCAGGGCCAGGAGAAGCAATGCTTACCGGTAAACAGAAAAGATACCTGCGGGGGTTGGGTCATGGACTCAAACCTGTGCTGCGGATTGGCAAGAACGAAATCAATGCGGCCTTAACTGCTGAAGCGGAGACGGCACTCGCCGCACACGAACTGATCAAGGTCAAGATTCTGGAAAGCTGCGAGATGGATCGCCATGAAGTGGCAGAGTCACTTGCCAGAGCAAGTGGCGCTGAAGTAGCCCAGATACTTGGCAGAACGCTGCTCATCTACCGCAAGGGTGACGAGCCGAAAATCGAGCTGCCGGCCGCTTCAGACAAAAAATAACAGAAGAAACGCAGCTGATAAGGGGCAGCCACGTGCAGTGGCTGCCCCTTTTTCGTGAGGCTTTTCAGGATCAGTTCCGCCAGAAAATTGCCGTTACCGGACAGCCGTCAACACACTGCTGAATCTTCTCCTCCGACGCACCTTCCGGATTATAGGCCAGTGAAGCCCCCCCTTCGAGCCTGAACACTTCCGGCGCGACCGAAACGCAAAGCCCGCAGGCAATACATGATTCACGATCAACTTCCACAATTTTTGCCATACCTGTCTCCTCTCAAACTCTTTCGCAACTGTTCCCGTGTCAAGGCTGCAGGCTGACGGAAAGGCGCGCCTGCGTACAGACTCTACCGGTTTCTATCCTGAACCCCTTCTGCCTGTCTGCCATTACACCCTTTCATACGGTTCAAAGAGACGCTTGTACTCATCGAGGGCAAACCTGTCCGTCATGCCGGCAATATAGTCACAGATAACCCTTTCTCTGCCAAAGAGCTCCATTTTTTTCAGGTACTTGACAGGAAGCAGCGTCGGGTAGGCGGCGTAGGTCTGGAAAAGGTTGGCAAGATAGCGCTCCGCTTTGACCCGCATCCGCTCAACCTTGTAGTGATGGTAGAGGTTTTCCAGCAGAAACAGTTTTAACTCGCGGTTTTTCCGCGTGAGCTCATCACTGAAACCGGCAACCATTGTATTGACCCGGCGCAGGTCATCTACCGAAGTTATCCCGCAGGCAGCGATTCTTCTGGATGTTTCCGTTGTCAGGTCATCAATGAAAATGCCGATAAGAGCGCTGATGGTCTGATACTTCAGTCTCTGCGGCGCAGCGTCGGGAAATCTGCCCCTTACTGCTGCGTGCACCTCGTGCCAGAGCTGGACCCCGGCAAGCTG
>JAGFXN010000263.1 GCA_017861215.1 Deltaproteobacteria bacterium
AGAGGTGCAATATGGTGCGGAAACAGCTTTAATTCCTCAGGGTTGAATTCCCCGCAGCTTGCTGCGTCAACCCCGGAAGAATAGAGGAGTCAGGAGTCAGAATTCAGGAGAAAAACTAAGAACCTGGTCTTTCGGTTGTTCTTCTGACCCCTGGATTCTGGCTTCCGATACCCTGCTGCTTGCGGCGGGGTAGTTCATTCATTGAGGTGTTCATGATTCCCTGGCAATTGATCGATAGTGCGCCGGTGCCGGGCAGCGACCGGGAGTTGCGTCTGTACCGGCGCGGCGGGGAGTTTTCCATCCGGGTTGCCGGCTGCGAGCTGATGAACAGCCGGATGCACGGCTCGGAGGAAGCTTTGGCCGAGCACGCCTGCGAGCGGTTCGCCGGACCTGGCGCGCCCCGGGTCCTGCTTGGCGGACTGGGGATGGGGTACACCGCAATGGCGGCCCTGCGGATGCTTGGCCCCGATGCCCGGCTGGTGGTGGCGGAACTGGTGCCGAAGGTGGTGGCGTGGAACCGGAACCAACTGGCGTCCCTGGCGGGCAACCCCCTGGCGGATCCCCGGGTGACGGTACGCGAGGCTGACGTCTGCCAGGTTATCATGGAGGAGAAACGGGCCTGGGACGCCATCTTGCTGGATGTGGACAACGGTCCCGACGGGCTGACGAGCAGGGAGAACGACCGTCTCTACGGCGTGACCGGACTGACGGCGGCCTTTTGCGCGCTGCGGCCGGGCGGTCTGCTGGCGGTCTGGTCGGGCGCGGCCGCGCCGGCCTTCACCCGGCGGCTTCGCCAGACCGGCTTCAGCGTTGACGAGGTCACTGTCCGGGCCCGCGGTGTCCGTGGCGGTCGCCACATCATCTGGCTGGCGCGGCGTGCTGCAGATAAACATTGAATCATTGTCTCTGGGGCAACCTGCCGGTTGTGGAGCCGGCAGACTTTACTTGCGGAGCACCAGACTCGCTCCGAGGCAGAGGAGCAGGATGCCGACTCCGCGCGGAGTGGTGAGCGGCACCTGCCGTAAACCGAAGGCGCCGAACTGGTCGAGCAGCGCACCGGTCACCAGCTGCCCGGCGATGACGATTGCCATGACGGCTGCCGTACCCAGACGCGGTACGGCGAAGATGGTCATGGTCACAAAATAGGCGCCGAGGAAACCGCCCGTCAGTTCCCACCATGATACGCTGCCAACGCTGCGCAGACTGCCGCGGCCGAAGATCATCACCACCGCGACCATCGCCAGGGTGCCGACGGCAAAGGAGAGCAGCGAGCTTTCAAAGCTGCCGACCTTCTGGGCAAGACGGGCATTGATCGACGGCTGTACGGCCACCGCCAGCCCGCCGCAGGCCATCAGCAGCACCAGTAGAAGATTGTTCATGGTTCCTCCGCTTGTCCTGATTCTCAAACCGGCACAGGTGCCGGCCTGTCTTTGAGGGTAGTGTCTGCATAGTACGGATTAATCGCCGCGCGTCAACGGGTTTGCAAGGCATATGTTGCGGCATGGTAACCGCCATCCGAAGCCTGAAGGTATCGTAGCGGCGCTCCGCTCCTGTTTGCCATGGTCAAGATGACGTCATTCTGCTATACCTACAGGACTGATACAATCAGGAGCGTCGCTCACACTTCAAACCCGATAGCGGAGATACTGTGATCAACCATTGCATCCGTACCGTATTGTGTGTCGTTTTCCTGATGTTGACAGCGCGGAATGGAGTAGCGGCCCAAGCCCCAGCCACTCAGGCTGACCGGCAAATGACCGCGGAAGTTCAGCAGACAGGGACATCTGCGCCGGTGACGGTATTCAACCGTACGATCATTGTTTTCAGGGCACCGCTTCTCGGCATGTCGGTTCAGGAACGTGCCGAGCGTGTTGCAGCAACCATCCGCCGCCTGCTTGACAGGGGTGGCAAGGGTGTTGTCACTTTCCAGGCAATCCCTCAGGGGTATGCTGTCATGCTGGACGGAGTTCTGGCCTTCATGATAACGCCGGAGGACGCAGATGCCCTGAAGCCGGAGACGCCGCAGGAGGTTGCCCAGAACGCTGCGGCAGCGCTTGCTCTGGTGGTGAGAGAAACCGGTGAATTGCACAATATGTCCGCCCTGCTCCGTGCCGCCGGTTTTGCCGTGGCGGCAACGGTCCTGCTGCTGTTCCTTGTCTGGATTCTGCACCGGGCAAAGACCTGGCTGGCCGCAAGATTGTCGACCCTGGCAGAGAACTATTCGGAAAAGCTGTCGGTCGGCGGTGAAACGATTGTGCAGCGTGAGCGGATCATTGTTCTGGTCAGCCGTGTTATTTCGCTGATCTACTGGCTGGTGACGGCGCTGCTGCTGTTCCACTGGATCGGCTTTGTGCTGGGACGTTTCCCCTACACCCGGCCATGGGGTGAACAGCTGACCCAGTATCTTGTCAAAGGTGCTTTTGACATCAGCGCCAGGATTTTAGGGGTCATCCCCGGAATACTGATCGCAGCGCTGATCTTTCTGCTGGCAAAATTTATCAACAATCTGCTCAAGACTGTTTTTGAGCGGGTTGAGAAGGGTTCATTCGAAATAGCCGGGCTGGACCGGGACACGGTCCGGCCGACCAGGAAGCTGATAGCCGCCGCAGTCTGGATTTTTGCCCTTGCCATGGCCTATCCCTATCTGCCGGGCTCCGAGACAGCGGCATTCAAGGGATTGTCGGTACTTATCGGTCTGATGATTTCCCTGGGAGCTTCCAGCCTGGTGGGGCAGGCTGCCAGCGGGCTGATTCTGATGTACACACGAACCCTGCGACCGGGAGAATATGTCCAGATCGCTGCACATGAAGGGACTGTCGTGGAGCTGGGGCTGTTCGCCACACGTGTCCGCACCGGGCTGGGAGAGGAGCT
>JAGFXN010000067.1 GCA_017861215.1 Deltaproteobacteria bacterium
TAGCCAGGGCAGTCACGACCTTGTACCCCCCCAACTCCAGGCGGGTAATGCCGACGGTCAGTCCGGTCAGGACCAGCAGCAGCAGCCAGATGGCGGTCAGTTTGTAGTAGTTGACAATGTGGTGCGGCGGTTCGTTCATGGGAAATCCATTACAGCATCAGATAATACAGCGGGAAAATAAAGATCCAGATCAGATCAACCAGGTGCCAGTAGAGGGCGCCGTTTTCCAGCAGAATGCCGTTGTCCGCAGTGACCGCACCGTTCTTCACCTTGACTGCAATCCAGACCAGCAGTATGCCGCCGATCAGTACATGCAGGCCGTGGAGGCCGGTGGTCAGGTAGTAGAGACCAAAAAATACCGACTCCCCCGGATCACCTGACTTGAGACGCTCCGCGCCGGGGTAGATGCCGTGACTGATTTTTGCGCTCCATTCAACGTACTTGATAACCAGAAAGCCGGCAGCGCAGAGGACCGTGCCACCGATCAGAGCCATCGACCGGCGCTGTTCACTCCGCTGCACGGCAGTGACCGCCATGGCAGCGAAGAGGCTGCTGGTCAGCAGGATCAGCGTGTTGACCGTCCCTAAAACCCAGTCAAGTTGCCTGCCGCCGGCGGCAAATTCCTCAGGATACCTCTTGAAATAAACCGCGTAGAGCAGGAACAGGCCGCCGAAGAGAAGCAGTTCGGTAAAAAGGAACAGCCACATGCCGAGTTTGGCGCCGAAATAGTCATGGTGTTCGGTATTGCTCATGGCGCTCCCGTTTTGCTGAAATCATACGGGCCGTGAGTCACGACCGGCTCTGCGGCAAAGTTCTCCGTAGGAGGCGGCGAGGAGATGGTCCATTCGAGAGTAGCACCGCCCCAGGGGTTGTTCCCAGCCGGTTCCCCCTTGAGGAGCCCGCGAAAGAGATTGACCAGCATGATCACCATCCCGGCAGCCAGAATCCAGCTGCCGACCGTGGCAGCCAGGTTGAGAGAGCTGAATTCCGGAAGGTAGTCGTAGTAGCGGCGGGGCATTCCCTGCATGCCGAGCACCTGCATGGTGAAGTAAAGAATATTGAAACCGGTGAACATCAGCGCCCAGGCGACGAGGGCCGGTTTTTCGGCATAGCGGCGGCCGTAGAACTTGGGGAGCCAGTAGTGCATGGCCCCGAAAAAGGCAAAGCCGGTGCCGCCGAACATGACGTAATGGAAATGGCCGACCACAAAATGAGTGTCATGGACATGCACGTCGGTGGCGGCTGCCCCAAGGATTAGGCCGGAGAGCCCGCCGATAGAGAAGAGGAGGATGAAGGAGAGCGCGAAGAGCATGGGTGCTTCCAGGGAGATGGAGCCCTTGTAGAGGGTGGCTACCCAGTTGAAGACCTTGATGGCCGAGGGGATGGCGACGATGAAGGTGAGGAAGGAGAAGACCAGCACCGCCGTGTCGCTCATGCCGCTGGTGAACATGTGGTGCCCCCAGACCAGCGAGCCGGCGGCGGCGATGGCCAGGCTGGAGAAGGCGATCATCTTGTAGCCGAAGACCGGCTTGCGGGCAAAGACGGGAATAATATCGGAGATGACCCCCATGGCCGGCAGGATCATGATGTAGACCGCCGGATGGGAGTAGATCCAGAAGAGATGCTGGTACATCAGCGGGTCCCCTCCCCGTCCCGGGTCGAACAGGCCGGTGCCGAGGAGCCGCTCGGCCATGACCAGCACCAGGGTGATGGCCAGGATGGGGGTGGCCAGAATCTGTACCCAGGCGGTGGCGTACAGCGACCAGACGAACAGGGGCAGCTTTCCCCAGGTCATTCCCTCGGCCCGCAGACGGTGAATGGTGGTGACGAAATTAAGGCCGGTAAGAATGGCGGAAAAACCGATGACAAACACCCCGAACACCGCCAGGGTCACGTTGGTAACAGTGCGTGTGCTGAACGGGACATAGAAGGTCCAGCCGGTATCGGGCGGTCCGCCGCCGGTGAAAAGCGAGGTCAGCACGATGGCCGCGCCGGTGACATAGAGCCACCAGGAAAGGAGGTTCAGCCGCGGAAAGGCGACATCACGGGCGCCGATCTGGATCGGCATCACCAGGTTGCCGAAGGCGCCGGGGAAACCGGGGAGGATGAAGAGGAAGATCATCACGACCCCATGCACGGTGAAGAGAGCGTTGTAGGTCTGGGCACCCATGATGGTTCGTCCCGGAGCCATCAGCTCGATACGGAGCAGCAGCCCCAGGATTACCCCGACCAGAAAGAAACTGAAGGTGGTGAAGAGGTAGAGCAGGCCGATCCGCTTGTGGTCGATGGAGAAGATCCAGGCAGTAATACCGCTCTTGCCGGTGTCGTTCCAGAAACTTGAGCGCGGCAGTTGGGCTGGATTCATGGTTTCTCCCCGGCAGTCGCCCGCCGTTTTTTACGGCTCAACAGCAGGAAAGCAAGGAACCCTCCTGCGCAGAGAATCACGGTTGTGGCACTGACTTTCAGCAGATTGAAAACATACGTCTTGCCGGCCGGATCGTAGCTGAAACAGAAGTCCATCATCTTGCGGATGGACGTGCCGGCCAGTCCGCTGCGGGCTTCGGTGATGGCCAGGGCCAGGTCCTTGGGGAGAACCGTCACTCCGTAGAGATAACGGACAATGGTACCGTCCTTGGCTACCAGAATGCTGACCACGGGGTGAGCAAAATCTTCGCCACGGCGTTCGAAGCGGTACCCAGCGCTGTCGGTCAGGCGGCGGATGGAGGCATTGTCACCGGTCAGGAAGCGCCAGCCATCCTCCGGGAACGGTTTCCTGATGGCGGCCAGGTAGGTCCGCTTACTTCTGGCAGCCATGTCCGGAGTTTCCCGCTCGTCGAAACTGATGGAAAGCACCCGGTAGTCCTCCACCGGCTTTTGCTCCAGTCTCTGCAAGGCATTTGCCATGCGCGCCTGGAGGACACTGCAGACGTTGGCACAGCGGTAGTAGACGGGAAGAATGATTGTCGGACCGGAGATCAGCTCGGCGAGAGTGACCGTTTTGCCGGCTTCATCACGGAAGACAAGGTCAAGAGGGATCTTTGCCCCAAGGTGCTCTTCAATGCCGACTGCCAGACCCGGCAACGGTTCTGTCTGTTTAGTGTCATGGCGGTGCTGCTGCCCGTCATCGGCAATCTGGGCAATTGCCTGACCGGGCAGAAGCAGCAGCGACACAATAATCAGCTGTAGGACAATTCGGGAAGATCGCAATAATGTACACTCAAGCCTGTAACAGGCTGCCTCGGCTACGTTTCCGGCTGGTCGAAGGTTTTTCTGAGCAGATATGCCAGCAGAGCGGCCAGGAGAGCCCCTGCCACGGCAAAAGCCCCGATCAGCTTGCGGTTACGCTGCACTTCATCAATGCCCATCAGGAGATCATCAAGCTTCTGCAGTTCAGACTGCAGCAACACCGATTCAGTGGCGACCCGGGCGGTGTCAACGGTATGAAAGAGCGAGTGGAAGCGGTTGCGCACCGCAAACAGACCCTTTTCCAGGCGGTCGGTGTCAACCCCCTTTTGTTTGACTCCTGCAATTCTGGCGTCAATTGCCAGAATCCTGTTTTCAGTCGCCCCCATGGCAACCTTGATAGTTTCTGCCTGCTTGAAACCATGGCAACGGCTGCAGTTTTTTTCGTTGATAAGCTCCAGCGACGCCTTGCTGACGCGATGATTGCCGTGACAGGTTACGCAGGTCGGCCCGCCTTTGCCCAGCGCCTTGCCATGCTGGCTGGTCAGGTAGTCCTTTAATACTCCGACATGACAGCGGCCGCAGAAGGCAGGGATATCCTTCTCCCGTGGCGCCCCGAGGAAACCCCGCGCCGGGCTCATGGCATTGGCCGCATCCCTGGGGTCGCCGCCATGGCAGGAGTTGCAGGCGATGCCGTTTTCGGCATGGATGCTCCCCTGCCAGAGCCTGACCGGTTCACCGTACTTTCCCGGCAGCTTGCCGTGACACTGGATGCAGACGTTTTCGGCTGTCCCGGCAGCTGCTCCCTGTCCCGGCTTTGCTACCAGCACCATTGCCGCCAGGAGCCAGATCATCATGAGCCAATACGTCGTCTGCACGGGTAGATTTCGCTGCCTCATGAGTAGTGCCCCCAGATGGAAAGGCCGAGCCAGAGAAGGATGCCGCCCACGGCAGCTGCCATGAACAGCGGCCGTTTCAAGGGATGGCGTTCGCTGCCTCTGTCAAGAAAGGGGAACAGGGCCAGAAAGGTCATTGCCGCGCCCTGCACCGCTAAGCCTATAAATTCATTGGGGAATATTTTAAGGGTCTGGTAGTTGGCCAGAAAGTACCACTCCGGCTTGATATGGGCCGGGGTCTGGAAAGGGTTGGCCGCGACAAAGGATTCCCTGGTGAAGAAGAGATAGGGGTCAAAAAAGACCACTGCCAGGAAAAAGGCCAGGTAAAGGGCAATGGAAGTGGCATCCTGCAGGGCATAATTGGGGAAGAACGGGATGCCGCCCGGATGGCCTTCGTAACGATAGACATCACCCTGCCACCGGTTTTTGCTGTCCTTGACGCCAAAAGGTGGCGTTGAAACGCCGGTTCGCTTGAGGAAGAAAAGATGGGCGCCGACCAGGGCGGCCATGGCCAGCGGCAGGACGGTTACATGCAGGGCGAAGAAACGCCCCAGCGTCGGCGGGCCGACGAGTTTGCCGCCGCGGAGAAACTCCACCAGGAACTGGCCGATGACCGGGATGGAACTGACGCTGTTGGTGGCTACGGTGGTCGCCCAGAAGGAGAGCTGGCTCCAGGGGAGCAGGTAACCGGTCAGGGAAATGCCCATGACCAGGTTGAAGAGGATAAATCCGGAGAGCCAGTTCAGCTCACGCGGTCTTTTGTAGCTCCCCATGAACAGCACCGACAGCATATGGAACAGGAGGATCAGCACCATCATGTTCGAGCCGACGGCATGGCACATCCGGATCAGCCAGCCAAAGGGGACGTCGTTCATGATAAAGGTGACACTCTTGAAGGCCTTGTCGGCATCCGGCACATAATAGATCAGTAACAGGATGCCGGTCACCACCTGCAGGCTGAAAATGAAGAGCAGAATGCTCCCCATGGAGTACCAGGCGTTGATATTGCACGGCAAAAGGTAGCCGGTCAGCTCCCTGGCCACAATGTCGCGGACGCCGAGGCGGCAATCAATCCAGTCGGTAAGACGTTTGAGCAGTCCCATGCGGCCTCCGCTTCAGCCTATGGTTATGGCGCCATTGGCGACGACAAAGGGGAGTCTGGCCAGTGGCTTCGGGGGCGGACCGGAGATGACAACGCCTTCGGGACTGTAGTGCCCGGCGTGGCAGGGGCAGAGAAACTCCTCTTTCTCCTTTAGCCATTGGACGATACAGCCAAGATGAGTACAGACGGCGGAGAGCGCCAGCAGCTCGCCACCCTGCCTGCGCACCAGCACCGCAGTCGAACCTGCATATTCGAAGAATTTTGCCCCGCCGGCCGGCACTTCCTGCTCCGGGATAACGACTTTGCTCCCCGCATTTTCCTTCTGTAGCGGCGCCAGATAGCGATAGACCGGATAGCCGACAGCAATCGCGGCCGAGGCGGTAACCCCCCCCAGGCAGATGCCGAGAAACTTTCGCCTCTCCTCGTTCACCATAGATGCTCCTTCATGGCGTCAGGCATTGTAGAATGGTTTTTGCAGCCAAAGATGGGCTGTTGCAGCGTACCGCTGCGGCGTTCATTTTCCTCAAAGCGTAGCAGCTCTCTTTGTTTTGTCAATCAGCAGCGCGCCTGGCAGACGAAGACGGCAACAAAGGGCAGCAGCAAAAAAGCCGGTCAGAAATTCTGACCGGCTTTTTATGCAACCTGCATTGCTGAGAAAATGTCATGCCTCTTCGGCAAAAAGTTCGTCGAATATCTCCTGCACCGTGCTCATCCGGTCGGCTTTCCAGGCATTGGAGCCGCAGAAGACGAGGCCGGTCTCGATATCGCCCCGCTGGGCACGGTCAAGTGAGGAGACTACGCAGAAACGCTCTCCTGATTCCTTGTAGGAACATTTTTTAAGGCACGCCATCCGGCAGACGGTATGATGGTCGACATCATACTGCCGAATCTTCTCTTTGTTGGAGACGATAGCCCGTCCCGGCAGCCCGGCAGGGCTCATAATCAGGCCGATATCCTCCTGGCGGCACTGCAGGTATGCCTGCTTGAAGGCATCGGCTGCATCGCACTCTTCGGTACAGACGAAGCGGCTTGCCATCTGCACGCCATCAGCCCCCTGGTCAAGGGCGTACAGCAGATCATTTCTGTCCCAGATGCCTCCGGCGGCGATTATCGGGATGGCAGCTCCGGGGAACTCTGTCTGCAGATACTCTTTTATGGCTCTGATCGTACCGTACTGGTCATACTGACCGATACCGATCAGCTCCATCTTTTCGCCCAGGTGGCCGCCGGCAGTATCCGGATCTTCGACGACAATCGCATCAGGCAGGCGGTGAAACCCCTTCTCCCACTTGCGGACAATCAGCTGTGCGGCGCGCAGGGAGGAAACAATCGGCACCAGGGCAACATCCGGTGCATGTGCTGTCAGGCCGGGCAGGGTAAGCGGCAGACCGGCGCCGCATACAATCACTTTTGCACCGCCATCGATGGCCGCTGCCACCAGTTGCTCAAAGTCCGCCAGGGCTACCATGACATTGACGCCGATAATGCCGTCAGGAGCGATTTCATAGGCTTTTTTCAGCTCCGCCTTGAAGGCAAGCGGTTCTGCCTGCAGATAATTTCTGCCGTTATAGAATTCGCTGTTGAGGGCAATGCCGGCTGCAGCCACCAGGCCGACTCCGCCGCATTTTGCCACATGACCGGCCAGAGAGCCGCCCGAGATTCTCACTCCCATCCCGCCCTGGATCAGAGGATATCTGACCGTATGTTTACCTATCTGCAGCGGTTTGATCATCAAACCCTCCCTAGGTTTATTAGCTTTTAAACATATCAGAAAGAGGATACGGAGGTTTGTAATAGAATTGTAAAAATGGCGGCGGCCGGCAGGTGGCACGTGACTGTTGCATGGGACACACGGATTTCATATGATCCATGAATAAGGAAAGCGGTGGCGCCGCGAAAGTGATTGCAATGCAATTATCCGGATGTTACTCATAACCTATGCAGCGTCTTAAATTTATTTTCAACCCGATCATCACCCTGGTGATTGTCCAGATTATCTGGATAGGACTGCTCGTACTCTGGATTCTCTGGTTTCTCGGACGACACTACGAACTGCGGGAACTGGCGGAAAAATACCGTCCGGAACTTGTGCCGCAGCATCTTAACTGGCCGGTACTGGCAGGCGGTATCATCATGCTTGCCCTGGTGCTTATCGGTCTTTACGTCATCTTCATCTACTGGCGGCGGCAGTCACGCCTGTATGCCGAACAGAAAACCTTCATCTCCCAGATTACCCACGAGCTGAAATCTCCCCTTGCCTCTATCCGCCTCCACCTGGAAACAATCAGGCTCCGCAAGCCGGCAGCGGAAAAGATGGACCGGTTTCTTGACACCATGCTTGCTGATACCGAACGACTCAACAGCTTGATCAGCAACTTCCTGATGGCGGCCAAACTAGAACAGCGGCCCGTCAGAGGCGATCTGCCGCTGATGGATTTCAGCAGCTTTGTCGTCAGATTTCTAGAGGATTTCAGCAGACATCTTCCTGACGGCGGCAGTCTCACCAGTGACATTGAAGCTGGGATATCGGCAAGAATTGAAGGCGACGGGATGGAGATGCTGCTGCGCAATCTGCTCGAAAACGCCTTCCTGTACAGCCCGCCATCACCGGAAGTCCACGTAGCCCTGAAGAAATGCGGCAAGAACTGCACCCTTTCGGTCACCGATAATGGCAGAGGCATTGCAGCCAGGGAGCTGAAAAACATCTTCAGGATGTTCTACCGCGTACGACAGTCGGGAGAGACAATACGCGGTACAGGACTCGGGCTTTACATCGTCAAATCGATCGTCGAAAGACACAAGGGAAAGATCAAGGCAGAGAGT